>CAZWJZ010000001.1:0-13920 GCA_964634665.1 uncultured bacterium
TGAACGCCGAAGAAGTAAAAGTACTTCTTATAGTTGGCGGTAACCCTGTTTACAACGCGCCTGCAGATCTTAGTTTTGCTGAAGCGCTGACCAAAGTGCCTTTTAGTGCTCACTTAAGTCTTTATCAAGATGAAACATCAGTCTTAAGTACTTGGCATATTCCACAAACCCACTACTTAGAAACATGGTCAGATGCCAGATCATTTGATGGCAGCATAAGCATTGCCCAGCCGCTCATTGCACCTTTTTATGGTGGTAAGTCAGCGCATGAATTCCTGGCAGCCATTTTAGGTGATGCGCAAGCCAGTAGCTACGATCTAGTAAGAAACTACTGGAAAGCTCAAGTAACAGGCGACTTTAACGGCTTCTGGCAAAAAGTTGTTTATAAAGGTGTGATAGAAGATTCACATGCCGCCCCTAAAGAAGTGAGTTTGTTAGGCCTACCAAGCATAGAAAGCGTAAACGAAGGACTCGAGCTTAGCTTTAAGTTTGACCCTAATATTTTGGATGGTTCTTTAGCTAATAACGGTTGGTTACAAGAGATACCTAAGCCTATTACCAAAATTGTTTGGGATAATGCAGCTTATGTGAGTCTTAAAGATGCTGAGCGTTTAGATTTAAAAAATCATCAACTTATTACCTTGAGTGCTAACGGTAAAAGTATTACCGCGCCAGTCTGGGTTTTACCGGGACAAGCTGAAGGCGCTGTTACGGTTAGTTTAGGCTTTGGGCGCAAAAATGCAGGTCGGGTTGCTGAAGGGGTTGGCTTTGACGCCTACCCCCTTCGCTCTACAGAAGCTATGTGGACTACGCCTGTTACACTTACAAAAGCGTCAGGTCGTCATAAGCTTATTACTACTCAGATTCATCATGAGTATGAAGGTACTACGGAACGTCGTCATATTGTTCGTCATGGTACCTTAGCTGAATTTAAAGAGGCTTTAGAACACGACTCAACACATGCACCCCATTTTGTTCATCCTGTAGAACACCTCGAAAGTGATTTATATGATGTTCCTTACTTTAATACCAGTAATTATCAGTGGGGTATGGTTATTGATATGAGTGTCTGCACAGGTTGTAACGCTTGTGTAACCGCCTGTCAGTCAGAAAATAATATTCCTATTGTTGGTAGAGATCAAGTTGAAGTGGGCCGTGAAATGCACTGGATTCGTGTTGATACCTACTATGGTGGTAACCCAGATAACCCAGAGTTTTATATGCAGCCTATTAACTGTATGCACTGCGAGCAAGCACCTTGCGAACCTGTTTGCCCCGTTGGTGCTACTGTGCATGATAATGAAGGTCTTAATGTCATGGTTTATAACCGTTGTGTGGGAACGCGTTATTGTGCAAATAACTGCCCTTACAAAGTGCGTCGTTATAATTTTTTGCAGTTTGCTGAACTTACAACTAACGCTACTGAGCTTTCCCTTGCTCAAAACCCTGATGTAACTGTGCGTAGTCGTGGTGTTATGGAAAAATGTACCTACTGCGTTCAGCGTATTCAAGAGTCTTACATCAAAACTGAAAATGAAGGCCGTGTTATGGTCGATGGTGATGTGGTTACAGCCTGCCAAAGCGCTTGCCCCATGGAAGCGATTACCTTTGGCAACATTAATGATGCTGAAAGTAAAGTTGCCAAAGCAAAGGCATCTAAACTTAACTACTCCTTGCTAGAAGAGCTTAATACAAAGCCGCGCACAACCTTTTTAGCTAAACTCACAAATCCACATCCAGCATTAGCAGGCGAAGAAAGCGGGGCGCATTAATGGCTATAGCTTCTGGTAAACCCCCTAAGTTCCCAGAGAGTAACAGGGCAATTGTCAGAGGGGAAACGTCTGCAAGTATTGATGATGTTGTCAATAAGCCTGTAGAAAGAGACCCTTTTAAGACGCCGCTATGGTGGTGGATAGGATTTGGTATAGCCGCTAGTTTGCTAGGTGTTTACCTTATTACGGTTATTCACCTTCTTACCAAAGGTATTGGTATTTTTGGTAATAACCAACCCGTAGCATGGGGCTTTCCCATTATTAACTTTGTTTGGTGGATTGGTATTGGTCACGCTGGAACCTTGATTTCAGCGGCCTTGTTACTCTTCAGGCAACCTTGGCGAACTTCAATTAACCGCGCTTCTGAAGCCATGACGATCTTTGCGGTTGTTTGCGCGGGGCTTTACCCCATTTTGCACTTGGGTCGTCCTTGGGTTTTTTACTGGTTAGCGCCTTACCCGAACACATTAGGATTATTTCCTAACTTTCGTAGTCCCTTAGACTGGGATTTGTTTGCTATTAGTACTTACGCTAGTGTGTCTATCTTATTTTGGTACATTGGTCTTGTTCCTGACTTTGCAACCCTGCGTGACCGCGCTAGAAATACATTTATGCAATGGTTCTACGCCATTTTGTCACTTGGTTGGAATGGTTCAGCCAAAGCGTGGCAACGCTATATGCGCGCCTACCTCATCTTAGCTGCGTTGAGCTTTCCTCTTGTTCTATCGGTACACTCAACCATCGCCATGGACTTCGCGGTAAGCCAAGTGCCCGGCTGGAATAACACAATTATGCCACCTTACTTCGTGGCCGGTGCGGTGTTTGCAGGCTTTGCCATGGTAAACATTCTAATGATTCCTTTGCGTAAAGCCTTTGGTTTAGAAAAACTTATTACCAAACGCCACCTAGATAACTCCTCAAAGCTTATGCTCGCAACAGGCATGATTGTCGTTTATGGTTACGCCGTAGAGCTGTTCTTCGCTTGGTATTCAGGTGTTGAGTTTGAACGTTACATGGCTTATAACCGCGTCTTAGGTGCAGATCATGGTTGGGCTTTCTGGTTACTCATATTCTGTAACCTCATCGCCATACAACCCCTATGGTTCAGTCGAGTAAGACAAAACATGCTAGCTGTATTCGTAATATCAATCATTGTTTCTATAGGTATGTGGTTAGAGCGCTACGTTATTGTCGTGGTCACGCTAACCAAAGACTTCTTGCCGGGTAGTTGGGGTGACTACGTTGCAACCTTCTGGGATTACAGTATGTACTTAGGAACCTTCGGATTATTCTTTACGTTATGGTTCTTATTTATTAGACTTCTCCCTTCCATTGCTACTTCAGAAATGAAAGAACTTGTTTATCATGACGCGCATCATGGTAGCGATTACTATGAAGAAATTAGAGAAGAAGAATTTAAAGAGAGGGGCATAGCATGAGCGAACAAACAACAGACCTTTACGGTGTTGTTGCACGCTTTGGCAGTGTAGAAGGCATTTTAGAAGCCGCTCAGAAAACCAAAGAAGCAGGCTACGAAAATATAGAAGCCTACACACCCTTTTATATAGAAGGTCTAGATGAAAACCTAGGGCACGCCCCAACAAGACTAGGCTGGGTTGTCCTAATCATGGGTATAACAGGTTTACTAACTGGTTTTTTCTTACAATACTGGTCATTTGGAAGTTTCTACGAAATAAATATAGGCGGCAAACCCTATAACAGCTGGCCTAACTTTATTGTGATTACGTTTGAGCTTACCGTTTTATTTTCAGCATTCACCGCTGGACTCTTCATGCTAGGACGAAACGGACTACCCAGACCCTATCACTCTATATTCAACACCCCCGGCTTTGAAGATGCAACCAGAGATAAATTTTTCTTATGCATAGAAGCAGATGACGAAAACTTCGAACTCGAAACAGCAAAAGGCTTCTTAGCCACACTCGAGCCTGAAGAGGTTTCAGAGGTAGAACGATGAAATTGCGAATCGTATTCCTTTGCGTTTCAGCTATGTTCTTACTCAGTTCTTGCGGTATGAACATGTACAATCAACCCAAAGCTCAGCTTTACGGCGCTGAGCCTTACATAAAAGGTGAAATTGTCCCTAGCTCACGCTTGCTCCCTGAAGGGGTAGTCTCGCGTGAAAGAGGTGCAGTTGACCCTAGTTTCTACACGGGTTTAACAACTGCTGGTCTAGCAACAGACTTACCCATACCCGTGAGTCTAGAAGTACTCGAGCGTGGGCAAGATCGTTATAACATTTACTGTTCACCTTGCCATAATTACAATGGTAATGGGCTGGGTGTCATTGTGCAAAAAGGTATGGTGCAGCCTACCTCTTTCCATGATGAGCGCTTACGTAATTCACCTGTAGGCTATTACTTTAATGCTATGACTAACGGCTTTGGACGTATGTATAGCTACGCGTCACGTATTCCTCCTGAAGATCGCTGGGCAATTGCGGCTTACATTAAGGTGTTGCAACTTAGTCAAAATGCTTCTTTAGGTGATGTACCTGAAGCCCTTCGTGACCAGCTTGAGGTTCAAGGAGCATTAAGATGACAACTGCACTTAGTTCAAAACTAGTACGCTTACAAAGAACAGGCTTAGTCTTAGGTGCCATTGGTATCATTGTGGCGATCATTATGGCGTTTGTATC
Source organism: uncultured bacterium (assembly GCA_964634665.1). Classification (GTDB taxonomy): domain Bacteria; phylum Deinococcota; class Deinococci; order Deinococcales; family Trueperaceae; genus JAHEBB01. Next base: position 4,432 of record CAZWJZ010000001.1, read on the forward strand.
TGGTGGAGATAGCTTCTTTCAATCTTACCTCTACGCTTTCTTATTCTGGATGGGCTTAGCCCTTGGTTGCTTTATTTTACTTATGGTTCAGCATATGGCAGGGGGCTCTTGGGGCGCTATGATTCGCAGACCCTTAGAAGCAGGCGCAAGTGTTTTACCTGTCATGGCTATTATGTTTATTCCCATTTTGTTTGGCATGGGTTTTCTTTATGATGACTGGATACATCCTCATAACGCGCTTGTTGAGGCAAAAGTTGCCTACTTAAACAAACCCGGTTGGATTATTCGTTCTCTTATCTACTTCTCAGTTTGGAGTTTCGGCGCTTGGTACTTCATTAGTCGCTCTAAAAAACAGGATGAAGTAAGCGAGGAACAAGGCGGCAAGATTGGCTTTAGCCTCAAACGCTCTGCAACCTTTTGGATTGTTATCCACATTCTACTTATGACTTTTGCGGCAGTTGACTGGGCTATGTCTACAACACCTGAATTCTTCTCAGGTATGTACTCAGTCATTCTCATGATAGGCCAAGCTATTTCAGCCATGTGCCTAATCATTTTTACCATGGTGTTTTTAGCAAATGACAATGAAGAGATCGATGAACTGCTAAACAGTAAGCGCCTGCAAGACCTTGGTAACTTTCTCATGGCCTTCACCTTATTCTGGGCATACACTAGCTTCTCACAGCTCATCATTATTTGGTCAAATAACATTATAGAAACAAACCCTTATTATGTGCTCCGCTTCAACGCAGCATGGCAAGGTGTTGGTTATTTCTTACTGCTATTTGGATTCTTTGCACCCTTTGCAATTCTTTTCTCAAGATGGGTTAAACGCAAACGCCGCGCACTCGTAGCTGTTGCCATATGGGCAGTACTTGTAAGGCTGGTAGATTTATTCTACATTCTTATACCCAACTTTGAACGCGAAGGCTTCCCACTGCAGATCTCGGACGTAGCGCTCATGCTTGGCTTTGGTGGTATATGGATTGCTGTATTTGCCTTCATGCTAAAACGCAGCCCACTCTTACCTAAAAATGACCCACGCCTAAGACACGCACCCACAGGAGCGCATCATGGCTAAACAAGCAACCAGACAATACATTTTCACGGCAGGCCTAACCAGACTTCTTTTTATAGGTATGGCAGTAGGCATGATCGTAACGCTAGTAGGCCTGCTGATTTTAAGCTCGAGTCGCCCACGAGGTGAATTCACCAAAAATTTGGATCGTAGCCCTTATCTAAATACGTTAGAAGAAGCAACGAACTCAATATCTGAATACAAAGAAAAGGCAGATGGCACAGTGTCTATACCTATAGAACGAGCCATGGAGCTTGTTGCTGAACGTGGTGTAGTAAATCCTTTTGCTGCTGAATAAATAAAAAACAATTACCATGAATCGGCGGAGCTTCGGCTTCGCCTATTTCTTTTGGGTCAAGTTATCTCGATATATGTCTTCTTTCATTGGTAGTTCTCTCGATTTCTCTATATGGTGTAAGCAGCTCCATTTTTTTATGGAGTAACTTAGCTATAAAAGCTAAAGGAGAAAAGAATGACAAGACAAATGCGGCTGTTATGGGTTACTTCGTTATGTTTGAGCTTTAGTGGGGTTGCACTAGCCTTTTGTGGTTTTTATGTCGCCAAAATAGATGCTGATTTGTTTAATGAATCTAGCGAGGTGATTATTACTCGTGATGGTAAGCGCACGATTCTTACTATGTCCAATGACTTTAAAGGCGAAGTAAGTGAATTTGCCATGGTTGTACCGATTCCATACGTGTTTACTCAAGAGCAAATTCAAGTGGGTGACCCGACTATTTTTGATCGTCTAGATGCCTACAGTGCACCACGTTTAGTTGAGTACTTTGATGATGACCCTTGTAACCGCTATGACTATGAGTTTGACAATAGAGTCATGATGTCAGCGCCTGTGGCTGAATCGGGAGTTGCAGAGTTAAGAGCGCAATCCTTAGGGGTAACTATTGAGGAAAAGTTTAGTGTCGGTGAATACGACATTCTTATTTTGGGTGCAGATGAATCAACAGGACTTGAAACTTGGTTGATTGAAAATGGTTACAAAATGCCTGCCGGTGCAAGTGAAGCGTTAGCACCCTATATAAACATGGGCATGAACTTCTTTGTGGCAAAAGTGAATCTTGAAGCCTTTGCGGATTCTGAGTTTAAGACGTTAAGACCCTTATTAATGGCGTTTGAGAGTAATGATTTTATGCTGCCCATACAACTAGGTATGCTGAACGCGGCAGGACCTCAAGACCTTATTCTGTACTTACTTTCACCTGAAGGTCGCATAGAGCTTGCTAATTACGAAACACAAAACCTACCTAGTGACATTTATGTACCCGAGTTTGTGGAAAATGAATTCTCAGCTGTCTACAAAGCCGTCTTTGACACAACCTATAAACGTTCAGGGCAAAAGGCTGCTTTACTCGAGTATGCTTGGGATATGGCGTGGTGTGATCCTTGTGCGGCGGAACCGTTAAATCAAGAAGAGTTAGCCAAGGCGGGTGTTTTTTGGTTAGATAATCAAGCTGATTTTTCAGCGCCAAATGTTTACTTAACGCGTTTGCATGTGCGCTACACCAAAGAGATGTTTCCTGAGGACCTTATGTTTAAAGTGACGCAAAATCGAGATAATTTTCAGGGTCGCTATATTATGCAGCGTCCTTTTGATGGGGTAATTCGCTGTGCAGATGGCCAAGCTTATGTTGAGCGTGTGCAGGAAAGACAAGAGCAAGAAGCCAGAGCTTTAGCTAATGTAACGGGTTGGAGTTACGGCAGCATAGTCGCCAAAATAGAGCGTTACGAACCTGTTGTAGAGTTACCCAGCTGGTGGAAAAGAGTGTTTGACAGGTTTTAAGTTTTTATCACGGCACTAGCACCTATTACTGAAAGCTGAGCATTCTATACATGCTCAGCTACTGCTCACTCGAGTTTTCTTGTAGGCCGCTTCGTTTTCTAAGATAGTAAGAGCTTATTAGGCTAAAGGCTAAGAGTGAAACTGAAGCAAGTAAGTACCAGATGTTAAAGCGAAAGCCTGTGAATTCAAAATTTCCTTCTGTAGATGCACCTGCGAAGGTGGTCATGAGTAAACTCGGCATGCCACCTAATGCTGTTGCAAAGAAGAAAGCTAAAAATGAAATGCGTAAGAACCCTGCTGCGTAGTTGACCAAATCACCAGGAATAAATATGAGGCGAGAAAGCAAAATGGTGTCAAAACTTTGCTTTTGCATACGCTGAAGAAGCTTGCTTTGTAGTTGCTCTGCCTTTAAACCTTGACCAAAAAAACGCCCCATAAAGTAAGGGATGCTGGCTGAAATGAGTGTGGCAATAAGCCCATATAATGAACCCCAGAAAGCACCAAACAAAAAACCTGCAAAAACATTCAGAATAGAAATGGGTAATAAAAAAATAGGTCTAATAACAAAAATGCCAAGCAGTAAAAAAGGCCCCCAGCGGCTCGAACTAAACGAGTTAAGCCAGCTTTGTAAAAGGCCCGTAGCGCTTTGTGAGCTATTATTGACATATAGCCAGAAGCCAATCATTAGGCTGAGCCATAAGCCTAAAACAAGGTAGCGGTGCCAGCTTTTCACGGCATTAGCTTAACTTGTTTTTAGTTTGTGGGGCGTTGCTTTTCTTAAACTGTAAAAGCGTGTCATACTTAAACTATGCCTTTTAGTATTCGCTCCTATGAATCACAAGATTTAGCTGCGCTTTATGATATTTGTCTTAAAACGGCTGATTCGGGTAAAGATGCAAGCCATTTATACCAAGACCCTAAGCTAATTGGGCAGATTTATGCTGCGCCTTACGCTATTTTTGACAGCGCACTTTGTTTTGTACTGGAAGATGCAAAGGGTGTTTGTGGCTATGTTTTAGGTGCACTTGACTCAGCCTTATTTTATAAATGGTTTAAAGAAGAGTGGTTAAAGGAAGTTTTGGCGCATTATGAAAGACCTCAAGAAGGCAAAGTGCATAGTCGAGATGAAACATTGTTAGCACAGCTTTTTGACTTTGATGATAAAAAAGATGCTGCTTTATTTGAAGATTACCCATCGCACCTGCATATTGATTTGCTGAGCCGAGCGCAAAGACAAGGTTATGGTAAGCAGCTCATTGAAAGCTTTGTACAGGCATTACGCAAAAGAAAATCAAAAGGGGTTCACCTTGGCTTAGGGGCGAATAATCTTAATGCTTTTGCTTTCTATAAACATATGGGGTTTAAAGAACTAAGCAGATCAGAGCATAGTATAGAGATGGGACTAAGCTTAGCCTAGAGATTGAAGGTTTCAGTACAAGTGCTCACGTAGAGTTTCTGTAGGTATAGCTACGGCAAAAAAACTAGCAACTCGCTAAGCTTTAAGAGATTATGGCTAGCTACCCTTTAGCAACCGTTGGCGCTTTAATAGTAAGTCCAGCAAAGCGCATCCTGATTATAAAAACCCATAAATGGAAAGACAGTTGGGCTGTACCGGGCGGAAAAATTGATTACGGTGAAAGTATAAAAGCAGCCCTCTTAAGAGAATTTCAAGAAGAAACCAAGCTAAGCATTAAAGATATACACTGGGCACCCACTCAAGAAGCTATAAATAGCTCAGAGTTCTATAAGCCAGCACACTTTATTTTACTTAACTTCATTGCCAAATCAGATACCGAAGAGGTTGAACTAAACGAAGAAGCTCAAACTTACCTATGGTTAAAACCAGAAGAAGCCTTAACTTACCCGCTTAATGAACCCACCCGCAAACTCATAACCTACTACCTAGAAAACCCCTTCACTACAGCGAGACTAGAATGAGACAAGACAAGACATGTCAGTAGCACTTGTAACAGGTTCAGCCAAAGGCATCGGCAAAGCCATAGCTCTAGAACTCGCTAATACCGGCTTTGATATAGTTGTGCACTACCGCTCGAGTGTGACTGAAGCACAAACAGTCTGTGTTGAGGCAAGTCTTTTGGGTGTAAAAGCCATTGCTTTACAAGCTGATATTACCAATGAGCTAGAAGTGCAAACTTTGATTAAAGAAACACAAGAACAGTTAGGAAGCTTGGATGTCTTGGTGAATAACGTCGGGGATTATCATAAAGAAACCATTGCAAAGGTAAGTTCTAAAGACTGGCACTACATGCTAGACAGTAACTTAAATGCCGTGTTTTACAGTTGCCAAGCAGCCTTACCCATGATGCGAGAAAGAACTTGGGGGCGCATTATTAACATTGGCTTTGCAGGTGCAGAACAGCTTATCGCCAGACCCGAAACAACTGCTTATGGCATCGCCAAAACAGGCGTGATTCTCTATAGCAAAGCGCTTGCTAAAACAGAGGCAGAATACGGCATAACCATAAATGTTATTAGCCCAGGGGTGATGGATAATAGCGTAACAAAACCTATCCATGAAATACCTATGGGTCGAACTGGAAAAATGCAAGAACTCACCAGCGCTGTGCGCTACCTTGTTTCAAACGACGCAAGTTACATAACCGGCGTAACGCTAGAAGTCGCAGGAGGCTGGCATCTCTAACTCAACCCTTTTTCTCAAAGACTATAAGCAAGAAGATGGCATCATAAAAGCACTACAAGAACGCCCTAAAGTACCGCCCGCACAAGCCTCAAACTTTATGCCTTTAACCGCTAAACTCTACGAACCCTTATGGCGTAAACGCTCACTCAGCATCATTACCAGTAAAGAATTTAATGTAGAACGAGAACTCAAACTCATGAGCGAATGGCTCGAGCTTTGCGAAGGGCAGCGCGTACTAGACGCAGCTTGCTCAGCTGCTTTGTACGCACGCACCCTTCTAAAAGAAGAGATTCGTTTAGATATGCACGCCTTAGACTTTAGTTTGCCTTTCTTAAAAACAGCTCAAAGCTACGCAGCAAAAGAGCACCTAAACATGACTTTTGTACAAGCAGATGTTCAGGTTTTACCTTATGAAGATAGTGTGTTTGACGCCATTGTTTGTGGGGGTTCCCTAAATGAGTTTTTAGATTTAGAGCAAGCTATAACAGAATTTGCACGAGTACTCAAACCCAACGGTAAAATGTGGCAAATGTATATTAAAAAATCGCTAGGTCTTTTTGGTAAAAGCTTACAAGCAGCTCTAAGGCTTTCAGGCATTCGCTTTATAGATAGCAAAAACCTAGATGAACTATGCTCGAGTGTGAATCTTAAACTTTTAAAAGCGCAGCATCGAGGGCCTGTAGTTATGGCTTTATATGAGTCAGTTAAAGCTTAATTTGTAAAATGACTGTGATTATTCGTAGAGTAAGCCAAAGGTGATGAAAAGATTTGCTTAACTGCTGTGCAACAGTTCATTTCAGCTGAAGACCGGGAAGGTGAGCTGATTTCAGAAGCAGAATTAAGCAAGGCGCTTGGTGATTTGCGTTGCTACTTATATCTTGCCTTAATAGATAGCATTATTGTTGGCTTAGCTAATGCTTAGCGATTTCCTAATGTCGAAGTGGGAGGTGAAATGGTTTACCTTTACGATATTGAAGTAGCGCAAGCGTTCAGAAAAAAAGGCATAGGTTCAGCGCTTATAAAGCAGCTTATTAACGTGTCATAAGACTAAGGGAGACAGAGCGTAGTCCCCAAACCTGTCTTGACTACGTCGACAAGGTCGGAATTATAAATGTCGTATAGACTTTATAATTCAGCTTAGTATTAGAATTCAGGTAAATCCATAACATCATCTTTAGAATCAAAAACACCCGCAACTGAACCCAAATTAACCGTGATAACAGGAAAACGCTCAATCACTCGAGCTTCTTTGCTTTTGCCTTGAGGGGGGAGCAGGAGTTCTGCATTAAAGAGATACTGGAAGGGTTTTTCTACCACAGCACGAACCAGAAAATCTGAGGTGCGTACACTGGGTAAGATAAGAAAGTTACCTCTTAGCACATAACCTGAAAAGAGTAAGTGAATGCTTCTGAGTTGCACACCTGGTGCAAAGACACGACTGCTGTCACCTACATTTAGCCATAAGACTTTTTCTTTGGGAACAGCTAAAAATTCGGGTTCAAAGTGTAAGTCTTCTAAGCTAGGTGGGTGTTTTAGGCCGCGTTTAAAGACTTTAGCTTCTGTTAACGGGAAGAAAAGTCGATTGTTATTTAGTAAGCCTGAAATATCGCCTTGAGGTAAGAGATGCATGATGCCGTAGATGAGCATATTGCTGGTGTGAACACGAACATTGAGTTTTGTGGTGGGTGTTTTCATATAGGGATGCCAATAAGGGCGTTAGCTTAAAGTAGCACGTGTAAAATTAAGGACGATGTGCAAGGTCTCATAGTTTGATGAGAGTAAAGACGTGGGGAGTAAGGCAATTTTTTGTACTTTTCACCCTTTCGGTTTTTACGTTACAACTCACAACCTTCGCCTAAGCGCCTGTACGGTAAGCTATTAAGCATGAGCCAAGCGGATATGCAGAGTAGTCTTTTTAAGACCACCGAACCCCTAACTAACGAAAAATCTAAAGAAGCTAATGGGCATAAAATCGTGATTATAGATGGCCACGCTTTAGCGTTTCGTAGTTACTATGCCATAAGAGAAATGAGCAACTCAAAAGGTGTGGCAACCAACGCCATATTTGGATTTATTCGTTCCTTACTACGCATTTTGAAAGAAGAAGGCGAAAATGACGCCACGGTTGTTACCTTTGATGCACCAGCAAAAACCTTTCGACATGAGCAGTTTGAAGATTACAAGGCTGGCCGTGCGCCCATGCCCCAAGATTTACCATGGCAGATTGACACCATAAAGCAAATTGTCGAGCATATGGGGCTTTACCAGACTGAATACGCAGGTTTAGAAGCAGATGACCTTATTGGCACCATAGCCAAACGAACAGAAGCCATGGGTTACAGGGTTGAAATTGTCACGAGTGACCGTGACTCGTACCAGTTAGTAAGTGACCGTGTTTGCGTAAGAGGCTTAGATAAAACAGATCGTTTTGGTCCTGAAGAAGTCTTTAAGAAATACGGTGTAACCGTAGAACAATGGACTGACTACCGCGCTCTAACAGGGGATTCATCTGATAACATTCCCGGAGCAAAAGGTATAGGCCCCAAAAGTGCCCAAAAGCTCCTTGAAACCTACGGAAGTCTTGATTATATTTTAGAAAATCTAGATAGCATTGAACCCACAAAATTTGCCGATAAAATAAAAGCCTCCCTAGAAGATGTAAAATTCTCAAGGCAACTCTCAGAAATCATAACCAACGCAGATATCCCTATAACCCCTGAAGCATGGGCAGTACGAGAACTCAACAAAGAACCCCTAACTGAGTTACTACAAGAACTCGAGCTTAATGCTGCGTTACGTGATTTGGGCTTGACGCCTGAACCTGAAGAGATAGTGAGTTACAAGCAGCTAGAGGATGTTTCTAAGGTTTTGGGTGGCGCTTTTGGCTTTGTGCTTACAGATCAAAGCCCCATGAAAGCAGCTTTACATGAAATGGTGCTTGCTAATAACGAGGCTTTTGTTACGGTGAAGCCTGACGAGCAAGTTGCTGTTTTTGCTGCTGAAATTGTAATTAATGCCTGTGATGCTAAAGCTTTAGCGGTCTACGCCAGAAAGCAAGGCATAGACGCTATGCCGGGGGATGACCCTTTACTCATGGCTTATGTTTTAGACCCCAATACCAATTCGGCTGAGGCCGTGAGTAGGCGCTACAGCAGTCATGAGTGGGGTAAAGATGCTCGCTCTAGAGCCATAGCCACAGCAGAACTGCTTAAAACCCTAAAGCCTAAACTTACAGGCAAACAACAAGAACTTTACGCAACCCTAGAAAAACCCCTGCAAAAAATACTGGCTGACATGGAGTACTGCGGCGTAGAAGTTGATGTTGCTTTACTCAAAGCCCAGTCAGATGACTTAGGCAAAACCCTAAATGAGTTAGAAAACAAAGTAAGAGAGATAGCCGATAACTCGATACTCAATTTAAACTCACGTGATCAACTTGCTGAACTCATCTTTGACAAGCTCGAGCTTAAAGCAGGTAAGAAAACCAGTACGGGTAAACGCTCTACAGCGGTATCAGCTTTAGAGCCTTTACGTGATCAACATGAAGTGATCGATATGATTTTGACGTATCGTGAGTTAGCCAAACTCAAAAATACCTACCTTGACCCGCTGCCAGATCTTGTTAACCCAGACACAGGGCGCATTCATAGCACCCTCAACCAAGCAGTCGTGGCAACGGGTCGTTTATCGAGCACGAACCCTAATTTGCAAAATATTCCGGTAAGAACCGAGATAGGAAAGCAAATACGAAAAGCCTTCATTGCTAAAGAAGGCAGCAAACTCTTAGTTGCAGATTACTCACAAATTGAATTAAGAATACTCGCACATATTAGCGATGAGGCTGACCTAATAGAAGCCTTTAATAATGGTGAAGATATTCATAGTCGCACGGCAGCCCAAATTTATAACACTGACCTAAAAACGGTAGATAGCAGCATGCGCCGTACCGCC
>CAZWJZ010000001.1:13930-17026 GCA_964634665.1 uncultured bacterium
ACCGCCAAAATAATTAACTTTGGAGTGCTTTACGGCATGAGTGCCCACAGGCTCACCACTGAACTCGACATACCCTACGCAGAAGCTGACGCCTTTATAACGACCTACTTCACACGCTACCCCAAAGTACAAGGCTACATAGATAGCACACTCGAGTTTTGTCGTAAAAATGGTTATGTTGAAACGCTTTTAGGTCGCCGGCGTATTATTCCTGATATTAATGCCAGCAACCGAAATGCGCGTGAGTATGCTGAACGCACTGCTTATAACATGCCGATTCAAGGAACCGCTGCTGACATTATGAAGTTAGCTATGCTGCATTTGGCAGAAAACCTAAAAGATACAGGCGCGCAACTTACTTTGCAGGTACATGATGAAATTATTGTTGAGGCACCTGAATCTAAAGTAGAAGAGGTTGCAAAAATCATTAAAACAACTATGCAAAATGCTTATAAACTAGCGGTGCCTTTAACTGCAGAAGTAGGGGTAGGGGATAACTGGTTGGAAGCAAAATAGTCTGTAATAGAATCGTAATTTGTAAGCGTTAAGCTTAACTAAGAGACGAAAGACAACAAAAGGTGATCGTCCTTAAGAGCCTCGCGACGCATCCACGCCGAGGTTCTCCCTTTTTGCTTTAAGTACGACTCTATTGAACAAATTCGAATTAATCCAATACGTCTGAAAGCTTCTTTAGTCCGCATTAAAATACTGCTTTGCTAAGTCAAAAGCATTTTGCCCAACCCTAATGCCAATAAGGCGACCTGGAATATCATCTATGGGTGGGTGAATGCCGCCCCAGATGCGTGACAAACTTGTTTGATCAGAAGCATCACGGTAAGTTGCCCACTGCAAGGTGATAGTTTCACTAGGGCCCTCTTCAAAAACAAGGAATTCATTTTTAGTGGCAATAAACTCACCTAAACCCCCAGGGAAATAAGCATCACCTGTTAGCAACGTAAGCAGCTCAGCAGCAGCTCTAGAAAACGTTGAATGCCCAGAAACATAACCCGCAAAAGGAGGGGTTATGAAGCTAGGGCGTTGATAAGGCCACCAGTTTTCAGCAAGCATCCAGCCAACCCCAGCGGTATCAGTAGCTTCATTGGTAATTTGAGTGGGGCCTAACCAAGCATACAATTTAAGTTTATGCAGATGCTCTTGATTAGCACCAACAAGTGGGTCATTTTCATTTATAAGTTCAATACGGCCCTCAATTAACGGTAAGCCATACTGCGCATAATTAGGCAAATTAGGGTCACTACTTTGCCCCTGATCTGCCATAAAACGAATAGCAGAAATAGGCCTTACAAAATCGTAATAACCTTTAATGCCCCACGCAGCAATAGCAGCATCATGCATAGTGCCACCCAAAGCAAAATAAGCCTTAACATCCCACTCGAGTGCGTCTAATATAGGCCCTTGACCTTCAAAGCGCTTTTCAAACTCAGGATGATCTGACACGTAATTGAGCAGCTTAAACCAGTGACCGGGAGGCGTTTCAGAATCAGGACCATCTGCCCAGAACTCAGCAATCACTCGAGTGTAGTCCCCTAAAAGAACCTTATTTTCTTCGTAAGCTTCCCCTGTTACAGGGTTTAGGCTATGCCCTTCACCTAAAGCTGGGCCTCTTAGAACATCATAAAAAGCTTGATATTCTTCTAAAGAACTCGGGTAGCTTTCTGTTGCTAAATTTCCCATGGATTTAGGTGAAATATCAATTTGTTCCTTATTACTCGGGTCAAGAAAAGCTGACCAAGCCGCAACCGTAGCAAAATTCCACTGATAAGCTTTGGCATCTTGCTCAATCTGGGGAGGCATGCCCGGGTCAAAGTAAAACCAGTACTCCGTACCATCCTTTGTTTTTTTAGTCAACTCAGCTTCAGCGAGGGCAAACGTCGTGACTTTACCCCACTCGGCTCCTAAGAACTCCGTAGCTACACTGACAGGTAAGCAGTTACCTGACTGATCAACAAAGCAATCCTCAAACACTAAAGGCTGCCAGTTATTTGGGTACAAAAGATTAGGATTGCCAGCAGCTTTTGGGTCAAGCCCGTCATTTTTAAACTGATAATTACGATTACTGTAAAACTCGAGTTCATTAGCACCATCTGCCTGACCAGCAAGAATCATGCAGCGAGCCAGATGATTACCAAGTGCAGCAGCATCACCTGTGCTGTAATTAAGACTGTTATTCTGCGCGTTGTAGCCCATATCAGCCATAAAGCGATCAATACCTTTATTAATTTCAGCATTAGCAGAAAAACCAAATCGGTATTTTAGTAAGCCATAAGCTGCGTAACTAATTGTCATAGCTCGAGCTTCTTCTAGGCTTTGTTCTGCTTGTTTACTGAAACCTGAAAAAGTGCAGGTTTGACCCTTAAGGTTTTGACCTAGTAAGTAAGGCTGAGCTGTATCATCGTAAACAGCCCAAGCGTCATACATGACGATAGCAGCATGAAATAAATTTCTAGCATGCACAGTGGGTCTTGCTCTGTCACTACGAATGGCTTCTAGCAACATTTCATTCCAATTACGTGCAACTGAGTAGCTGCTGTTAGGCTCAACATAAACAGCTTCATTGGGTGGTGGAAAGGTATCGTTTGTTGTTTGCTGTGGGCAAGAGACAAGACTTATTAATAAAAAACCAAAGATTGATTGCAAACTCATCCACTTAAAAACTAAAGCCATAGCTGCATTGTATGCAAAGCGCATTTAAGCAGCAAGTGACCTTTCGCTTAATGAATGCATTTTCAACTGAATTTGTACTGATTTCTTTGCGTAGTTAGGTTTAGTTGTAGATCAGGTTTTGGGTTTAAGCTAAGGATTCAGAGATATCGCTTCAACCCAAAAGAGCTCACAAGCACCATCACCTGTATCTAAACGAGAGGTTGAACTACGCCAACGAAAGCCATCAGTTGCACTAATATCAACCAAGTAACCCTTCAGGTAGACAAGGTCATGCTCCTGCAAGCGCTTAATTTGCTTAGCAACACTAGGATTACTCGGAACCAAATGCGTATTTGCACTATGCTGCATAATAGCGGAACTACTTAAAGGCGGATTTGCAGACCAATTCACAAAATACCAACGGTTACGCTG
>CAZWJZ010000001.1:17036-26286 GCA_964634665.1 uncultured bacterium
CTTAAGGTCATCAAGCACAGCAGAATCTGACATAGGACCCCAACCAAGCGCCGCATCAACAGGAGACAAGGACGCGCCACGAGAAAACTTATACCGCTTTGTACTCAACACTCGAGCTTCTAACTCATATTCAGCTAGGGGGGTTATGAGGTAGTCATTATGCAGCCAAGGTCGGGTCTTGCTGTCTCGTTGTATAGGGTTTTCAGGTGCCAGCATGCCCGCGCTTGGTTTAGCTGTTTGGCTAAAGTTTGGTATGAAGGCAAGAACGATAAGTAAGGTGGAAACTGCAAGAATAAAGCCAAGCGCTGAGAACTTAGGTGCTTGATTAGCTTTTTCCTTGATAGGGTTTACAGCTTGGGTGACAGGTGTTGAGGTTGCTCTGTGTTGCACTCGTGGTTGTACTTGCTGGCTTCTGCTAGTAGCTATTTTTAAATCAGTATAAATACCTAGCGCCTCTAGTTTTTTTGCAAGCTGTTCGGTTGCTAGTTTAGATGCGGGTTGGCTAAGTTGCCCACCAAAATAAAGCACTTCTGCTAACTGTTTAGCAGGCGTACCCGTTAAAACAGCAAGCTCACTAATAAGATTGCTGTCTGCCTGAATCGGGGAAGAACTAAAAAGTGCATACATCATGGCAAGGTCTCTCTTAAAAAACCTTAGCATGAGAGCTGTGACAAGCTTCTTACAGCTTAAGCAACGTTGCTCAAGGTTTCAGAGGGTGCAAAGCCAAACTGCCGCTTGTATTCACGACTAAACTGAGCGGCACTGTTATAGCCAACCATATAAGCTGCTTGACTTGCTTTTTTGCCTTCACTAATTAAGGCTTGGGCTTTAAATAGCTTCATGCTTTTAGCGTATTGCAAGGGTGACATCTGCATGACATCTTTGAAATTCTTATGAAAATGCGACACACTCATGTTGGCTTTATCAGCCAAATCTTCAATCAAAATAGGAGTGTTAATATGCTTATTGATATAGTCCACAGCGCGAGAAATTTGCTGTATTTGACCGCGTTGTTCTAACAAATTCCTTATGCTTGAAACCTGAGGTCCGGTAAGCACACGGTAGTAAATCTCATCAACAATACCTTGACTTAGCATAGCGACATCTGTTGCTTTATCAAGTATTTTTAGCAAACGAATGACAGGATCAAGTAAGTCATCTTCAATATCTGCTGTAAATAAGCCTGTGCCTTCTGTCGCTCTAAGATTAGACTCCGTCAAACGGTCTATTTGAAGTAAAATTTCGGCAACTTTGCTTAATTCCATTTTTAAACCAACCAACAAAATAGGATTATCTGGACTCGCACTCACCTCTTCGACCTCTACTGGGATAGGTAAAAAAACCCCCAAATACTTACCCGCACTGTAATCGTAAACTTGACCATTAAGGTGAATGCGTTTTTTACCCGCAGCCATCAAAATAAGACCAGAATCATAAAGTTCTTTCTTCTGCTTATGGCTCTTAGTGCCTTTATAAATAAAGAAATCTTTAACAGCTGTTTCAATGCCAACATTAGCAACAGCGTGTTTTTCTACTAAGCTTCTAAACTCGAGCATTTTGCTCTGATGCGCTATGGCTTCTTTCATAAAAACATGATATCAGAAGTTTTTAGTATTTAAATAAAATTCTTAATAATCATAGAAATGTGCAAGCTTTTAGCAGAATTAGGTATTCATATATATAATTTCTGAGCGTATATTAAAGCATCCGGCAAGCTTTTTTTAGGTTTGCTTTGTGGACATAAGGAGATTTAAATGAAAACAATCGTTATAACAGGTGCATCTTCAGGTATTGGCTTAGCTAGCGCTAAGTATTTTGCTAAGCAAGGTTGGAATGTCGCTGCAACCATGCGCACACCCCAAAAAGATACAGACTTAGCAAAATTAGACAGTGTCAAGCTTTATCAACTTGATGTCACAGATAACAAGAGTATTCAAACTGCACAAGATAACATTTTAAATGACTTTAAAAAGGTAGATGTTGTTCTTAACAATGCGGGTTACGCTTTAGCAGGACCTTTTGAAGCAGCTAGCCCTGAGCAAATAAAACGCCAGTTTAATACTAATGTTTTTGGCTTAATGGAAGTAACAAGAGCTTTTTTGCCTCACTTTCGTGCTAACAAAGCAGGCTTATTTCTAAATGTCTCCTCAATAGGTGGGCTTATAACCTTTCCACTCATTAGCCTATATCACAGTACAAAATGGGCAATTGAGGGTTTCTCAGAATCCCTTTCTTATGAACTAGCTGAACTAGGTATAGGCGTTAAAATAATTGAACCAGGTGGCGTAGCAACCGACTTCGGGGGTCGCTCCATAGATTTTGCTATGCCCGAAGCACTACCTGACTACCAAGATATGGTCACAAAATTTCAAGCCGCCATGGCAGCCTCTGGACTAGGCTCAAGCACAGCCGAATTCTTAGCTGAAGGTATTTATAACGCCACTACCGATGGCAAAGCACAGTTGCGCTACGTTATTGGACCAGATGCAGAACAAGTGTATGAGATGCGTAAACAAGTTGGTGATGACGCCTTTATGGAGGGTATGAAGCAAAGAATGTTTTCTTAAAAGCAGTGCCATGACAAAAGTCAGTCTGACTTTTGTCATGGCACTATGGAAGGGTAAAATCAAACTTGTTTCACTTTCTGATATTACTCGCGGAACTGCTACTAACACAAGCATAAACAAAATGCTCGAGCTGCTTGCTTGAGCATGATTAAAAAGGAGTAAACGATGAACAGTCAATGGACTAAAGAAAACATTCCTGATCAAACAGGAAAAATCGCAATTGTCACAGGGGCAAATAGTGGTATTGGCTTCGAAACAGCCAAAGCTTTAGCAGCAAAAAACGCAACCGTAATCATGGCTTGCCGAAACCCAAGCAAAGCCCAAGCGGCCATAACTGACATAAAAAAAGCAGTACCCAATGCAAAACTCGAGTTTATTGAACTTGACCTTGCTGATCTTGCTTCTGTAAAAGCGTTTAGCCATAGCTTTAAAGAAAAATACGCCAGACTTGACATGCTTATTAATAATGCAGGCATAATGATGCCACCATACACAAAAACCAAAGATGGTTTCGAAGTTCAGTTTGGCGCAAATCACCTGGGGCATTTTGCTTTAACAGGACAAGTAATGGATGTTATTTCTGCAAGCAAAGGCGCTCGAGTGGTAAATGTGAGTAGTGGTGCACATCGTATGGGTACGAACAGCATTAAGTTTGATGACTTGAACGCCGAAAAAGAATACAAACCCATGGCAGTTTATGCTCAAAGTAAACTAGCAAATCTTCTTTTTTCACGTCAACTCAACAGTTATTTTCAAACACAAGGCATAGATGCAATAGCAACATCTGCACACCCTGGCTGGACAGGAACAAACCTACAACAACACTCATTCCTATTTAAAATGTTTAATCCACTGTTTGCACAAAAGCCACCTATGGGTGCTTTACCCACTTTATTTGCCGCAACAGAAAGCCTAAAGCCTAATGATTACGCTGGTCCAAGCGGCTTCCAAGAAATGCGAGGATACCCAAAACTTGTAGATATGTCTGACGCTGCCAAAGATGACGCGCTAGCAAAACGCTTATGGAAAGTCTCAGAAGAACTAACGAGTATAAGCTACACATAAGCAACGATTAGAAGCATCAAAAGCTCGAGTATTTAAAAAAAAGCTTGCTGAGGTGCTAAGCTCGAGTGCTGTTATAATCCCGCATGATACTTTGGGAGTTAAGCTAAATATGAACTTAAGATTCCGTACTTGGTGGCGCCCGTCACGTAAGTCTAGTGATCCGCATGAAGAACGTAGTGTTAGTTTTTGGAACTTTTTTATGATCTTGCTTATGTCGTACTGGTAGCTGAACTCGCGCATTCACTGGCAGCTCACTTAGACTTAAAACATATGGGGCAATTTGCATTTCTTTTTGCCATTGTCTGGTGGTCTTGGTTAAACGGCTCTTGGTACCACGAGTTTCATGGCAATAATGATATTCGTACCAGAGTCTTTACGTTCTTGCAGATGTTCATGGTTGCTGGCATGGCGGTTTTTGCTCATAACGCCTTAGGTGAAGGCTCTGTTGGTTTTGCGTTTTTCTTCGGACTATATCAGCTTGTTGCTTGTTATTTATGGTGGCGACTGGCTGTACATGACCCTGAGCATCACCGTGAAAACCGTGCTTATGTGATTGCCTTTAGTTTGTCAACTATCCTCTTTTTTGCTTCTATTTTTGTAGCTACACCCTTGAGATTTTATATTTGGGTAGCTGCAATGCTTATTAGTTTATTACAACCCCTAGTTACGGGTATTTTAAGTTCTGCCTGGCTACGTCAAGGCGCACTGCCTGTGCATTTTAGCCCGGCTTTTGTTGAACGCTTTGGTCTTTTTAATATTTTGGTACTGGCTGAAATTATTGTCGGCGTAGTTTCTGGCTTAACACATCATGAGCATTTAACAATGCCTGTATTTTTAGAAGGAGGTCTGGGCTTAAGTATAGCGTTTACCATGTGGTGGCTATATTTTGACTTTATTTCTCACCGTAAACCTCTAGCAAACCAAATGGCAAGCTCGAGTTGGCTTTATATGCATCTTTTTGTCAGTATGAGCATTGTGGCAACCGGCGCGGTTTTACTAAATGTCGTAGAGCACGCAGGTGAGCCTTTAGAGGCAATTGTACGCTGGTCATTGGTGGGTGCTATTTCTATTTATTTGTTGAGCCTTGTACCACTCATGCGTGTCATATCGGTTCCAGATGAAGCAAAAAACGCTTATGGGCGGGGTAGCATAATAGTGTTTATTATTGCGCTTATCATTGCAGTGATTGGCTTTACAAGCCTAGCGACACTACCTCTTTTAGCTGTGATTGTTGTGCTTATGCTTGTCCCTGTTGTTTACGCGGTTGCCTTTTGGGTGCGCGTATTAGAGGCAAGAGAACTACAGCATCATTAAATAGTAAAGCAGGCTAGGCAAAAAATACCCCCACTTATTTACTTAAAGTGGGGGTAAACTGAACTTTGTTTAGGCAGCTTTATCTTCTGCTTTTAAATAGCTGTCAAAGTAGATTCTATGGCAGGTATAACCCCTCGGGTTTTTTACCAAATAATCTTGATGATAATCTTCGGCAGGCCAAAACGTTGTAAAAAGCTCTAAGGTCGTTACCACAGGGTTAGGCCAGCGACCTGACTTATTGACAATGTCAATCATTTCCTCAGCAATTTTTTTGTCCTCTTCATTTTTATAAAAAATGGCTGAACGATAAGAATCTCCCATGTCATTACCCTGCCTATTTAAGGTTGTTGGGTTATGCACTTGAAAGAAAAAATCTAGAATGCGCTTATAACTGGTTTGCTCTGGGTCATAAGTGATTTGTAGCGCTTCAGCATGACCAGGGTGATGCTGATACGTAGGTTTTTCATTTTGACCACCTGCATAGCCAACTTCGGTATCTAAAACCCCAGCTTGTTTACGAACCAAATCTTCTAAGCCCCAAAAGCAGCCACCAGCAAGTACAGTTGTTTCTTGTTTACTCATGAAGTATCACTCCTTACGAACCTAAGTATAGGGTTAATTGTTCTAAAAATTGTAACAAGTACCTAAGTCTTATGAAAGCATTATAGGCTCGCTACCCGCTAAGGCTGATTGCCGAATTGCCAAAATAAGTTCTTGATCTAAGCGTCCTTGCTTAGCACCATAGCTAGGTTCAGTATTTGTTTTAACAGCTTCAACTAGACTCATTAAGCAACTTGCCACGGCTATTTCATCATCATGCCACTGAACCCCATGCCCTTGTTTCAAGGCTTTAAAAGGATTTTCCCAACGCACAATAGGCGTATTTGCATCACCTGTGTGCGCAACCATGCCACGCAAAGCCCCACCGTCATTGCGTTCAAACTGACGCTCTAAAGTTATAAAGCGTGTACCTTCTCCACCTTCAGCTAGCAAACTAAGTTGCTCTTGTAAATCTGGGTAAACACCCGTTGTTATGCCCATGCCTTTTTCCGCTAAGAAACGACTACTACGCCACCAGCGCAAAGGCGAATCATAGCCAACACTGGTCCAGTGAAAAATACCTAGCTGACCGCCTTCAAACTCAATTATGCCGTGTTCTTGTGTTTCAGTACGAGTAGATAGTTTGTCACTCAAGCGGGCATAGTGAGCGCTTAAGTCGTAGTCTTTAACAGCACCTGTTACTTTAATGGGTTTTTCATTAAAGCCAATATAACTACGCATAACGCTCATGCCATGGTAGCCATGACCAGCAAAGTCATTAAAAGAACTGTAGACCTTGCCAAAAAGCCCAGATGCTATGAGCTTTAATTTGATTTGTTCTAAAGGTCTGCGGTAAAACTGCTCTGCTACTTCGATTTTTAAATTTCGCTCATTGGCTGCTTTTATAAGAGCATCGGCTTCTTTTAAGTCATGAGCTACAGGGGTTTCAGTCAAAATATGAAGCCCACTCTCAACCGCCATGAGCCCCACCTCGCCATTGGCTGCGTAGGCTACAGAAACCACAGCTATGTCAGGCTGTGTTTCACGAATCAGTTTATCTAGATTTATAAAGTGTGGCACGCCAAGACTATCCCCTAGTTTTTTAGCAGAAGCTTCACTACGCCCCCAGATACTTACAAGCTCGAGTTCTGGCATGGCGTTAATAAGTGGGCCGTAAAGATAATCTGAGCGTTTGGCAGTTCCGATAATAGCTATTCTCATAGTGCTAGTTTAGCGTTATTAGAAACGCGTTGCTTAACAACTCGAGTTACTATAGAGGGTGTTTTGAAAAGGGGTTTATGTTGAGAAGGCTGAGTAATGCTAACGATAAATTAGAGATCTTAACTAGGCTTAGTCACCTTAAAGAAGATAATCAAGCACGGTGGGGCAGAATGAATGTTAATCAAATGCTCTGTCATTTGAGTGATGCTTTTAAAGGCGTTATGGGAGAACGTACTGTTAAAACCAAAGCAAATGGTTTGCAACAAACGGTTATTAAATGGTTAGCTCTTTATGTACCTGTTCCTTGGCCTAAAGGTCAAATGAAAACTTTGCCAGAAATTGATCAAGAAATAGCAGGTACCAAACCAACACATTTTCTGCAAGACAAAGAAGAACTGCTTATGCTTAATGAGCGCTTTAGTGCTCAAGAGAAAGACTTTGTTTTTGAGCTTCATCCTTTAATGGGTAAATTAACAGAGCAAGAATGGCAACGCTGGGCTTACTTGCATGTAGATCATCATTTGAGACAGTTTTCAGCCTAGTAAGCTATCCTTCTCACTAAGACCAAAGTCTCAATTCATCTAGGGGCATCATGGTTTACACTCGAGTTTATGAAGGTGAAACCATGATTACAGGACTTTTTGAAACGCATATTAATGTCACGAATTTAGAAACCTCCATGCAGTTTTATAGTGAAGTTTTAGAGCTCGAGCTTGGGCGGTTTGAAGCAGATAGGCGAGTGGCGTTTTACTGGTTGGGAAACCGTGAGGCCATGCTGGGTCTTTGGGAGAAACCTAAAGATCAAGTGCAGCGGCAGCATTTTGCGTTTAAGAGTACCTTAGAAGCTATTCTTGATTCAGAGCCTTATTTTGAAAAGCGGTGTTTAAAGGCACGTAATTTTCTTGATGAGGGCGCAAAACCTATGGTTTTTGCTTGGATGCCTGCCATTGCTATTTATTTTCAAGACCCTGATGGACATTCTTTAGAGTTTATTGCCATGCTAGAGGGTGAAGCTAAACCTGACTTGGGTGTTCTCTTTTTTGAAGATTGGCAGCGTGTGCAGCAAGTAAGTAAGTGAGGCTCATGGTGTAAACAGGGGCTTTAAGTTAATCCATAGTTGGTTTGCATTATGTCTGAGTTTGTATAAGTTGTATTTCTAGAAAAGGTTGCACAAAAGAGCAAAGCTGTTTTGACAGAAGTATTAGTATTTTAAAGATAATACCGCTGGCTCAAAGCTTTTCGGGGAGCTTCTCCTTTGTGACTGTTCCGACCAAGAGGAGAAGCTTTTAGGGGATTAAGAAGGAGGGCAAAAAGTGAAGAGTGCAATAATTATTGGAAATGTAAAAGCAATCACCCGTAGTAGCAGAATGCCCTATTGAAAGATACTCTAGCCAAGGCGAGCGCTAAAGGGATGTAAGGCACCATTTTGTTCTATTGATGATTGCATCCCTTTAGAATTTAGCTTTGGCTTTGTGTTTGGCTTTGTTCTGTGAGTTTAAGACCAAAGTAAACTTCACTTAAACTTATAGATAAGCTGGTAATGCGGTTAATAAGGTCTTGCAAGCCAGGATTGCGCTGCTCAGTTACTTGCCCTTCATTTTTAATGGCTTGCATGGTTTCACTCAGTGCTATAGCGCTTTGTAAAGCTTTATCTGAAGCGCTAGCGTTTTCTTTTTGAATATGCGCAAGTGCTTCTTCTAAGAGTTTTAGGCTGTAAAGCACACTTCTAGGAAAGCTCTGATTAAGTAACAAAAATTCATAAATAAGATCAGGGCTTAAAGGCTTAGTGTAGTACTTACGGTAAGCCTCGTAAGCGCTCACTGATTTAAGTAAAGCGGTATCTCGGTGTGCTTCTATACCTGCTTCTACAGGGCTTCTAACATGTTCTGGTAAGGCGTTAGCTTGCAGGGTTCTTAAAGTATTATCAGCACGTTCTAAAAATTGCCCTGCGCGCATAAAGTACCAACCTAAATCATGCGGCAGCGTTGCATGCGCAATACCAAAAAACAAGTGACTTGCTTCTCGCGCAGTAACACAATAATCATGCAAAGCATCTTCCTCAAGATTTTCAGGTGCTTCAACACAAAGTTTATGGTAACTGCTGTTAATAGCCTCCCACATTTCAGTTGAAATACGGTCACGTAAAGCCCTAGCGTTTTCCCTCGCAAAACCAAGACTCGAGCGTATGCTTGCAGGATTATCTTTATGCAAAGCTAGCCAGTAGGGAACATTTTGAGCAGTAGCTGTTTGGTAGTTTTCTAAAAATTCATCTTTGCTTTCCATAATGCCTAAAAGATGAACCCATTTTTCAGTAACAATACCCCGAGCGCCTAGCACTTGGGGTGCTTCTACAATCGCTAGATAATTAACATCAAGTAATCGGGCAGTATTTTCGGCACGTTCAATATAACGCCCCATCCAGTAAAGATTTTCAGCAATACGACTAAGCATGAGTGCTACCTTCATCCTCTAGAACCCAAGTATCTTTTGAACCCCCACCCTGAGAAGAATTAACTACCAATGAACCGCGTTTAAGAGCAACT
>CAZWJZ010000001.1:26296-38347 GCA_964634665.1 uncultured bacterium
TTAATCCGCCCGGCACTATCGTTATGTCTTCTCCTGTCAAAATATAAGGTCTTAAATCAATATGGCAGGGTTCAAACTTTTTAGAGTCAGGGTAATAAGTGGGGTGGCGTGATAACTGAATGATGGGTTGAGCAATGTAGTTACTTGGGTCAGCTTTTACGCCTTCTAAAAAAACTTTTCGTTTTTCTTCATCTGCCTCTGTGCCTATAAGCATGCCGTAACCGCCTGCCCCACCAACTTCTTTAATAACGAGTTTGTGGGCATTGTTAAGCATATACTCGAGTCCGTCGGGGTCTGCACCTAGGTGGGTGTCTACATTAGGAATGATGGCGTCTTCGTTTAAGTAATATTTGATGATTTGGGGTATATAAGCGTAGGTGGCTTTGTCATCGGCAACACCTGTACCAACCGCGTTAGCTAGGGCAACATGGCCTGCTTTATAAACCTCTAAGATGCCTGCTACGCCAAGCATGGATTCTTTATTAAATACCTCGGGGTCTAAGAAGTTGTCGTCAATACGTCGGTAGATCACATCTACTTGTTCTTTGCCTTGCGTGGTGCGCATCCAGACGCGACCTTCACTTACAAAAAGGTCACGTCCTTCGACAAGTTGTACCCCCATTTGTTGGGCTAGGTAAGCATGTTCAAAGTAAGCACTGTTGTACTGACCGGGGGTTAGCACCACAATGTTTGGCTGGTTGATATCTCGGGGGCTTAAGCTTCTTAGGGTGCTTAAGAGTTCTATGGCGTAGTGACCTATGGGGCGTACATTAAGACCATCTAAAAGTTTAGGAAAGCTGCGCGCCATGACAGCACGATTAGCCAGCATGTAAGAAACACCACTGGGGCTACGCAAGTTGTCTTCTAGTACACGGTATGTACCTTGACTATCTCGAATCATGTCACAACCAAAAATATGTGTATAGACATCATGCGCTAGCTTTACGTCTTGCATTTGTTTTCGGTAAGCAGGATTATTTAAAACTAAGTGTCTGGGGATGATGTCATCTTTTAAAATAGCTTGTTCGCTGTAAACATCTTTTAAAAAGAGATTAATGGCTTTAACGCGCTGCTTCATGCCTTTTTCTAGGTTTTTCCATTCATTGGCTGTAATGATTCTTGGAAAGGGGTCAAACGGAAAGGTGCGTTCGGTGCCCTGTTCATCGCCATAGACGGTAAATGTAATGCCTTGATTACGAAAAACCAAATCTATGAGGGCGCGTCGTCGCTGAAATTCTGCATCCCCATAAGCATAAAAGCCTTTAATAACAGATTCATAATGACTTCTTGCTTGCGAGGGTTCTTGAAACGCTTCATCAAAAAAATGCTCCAAAGAATAGCTAAACATGGCATCGTTAAAAGACATGGTCAATTTTATCATAAAGACTAAGCAACTGAACTTAGTGTTAAAAATAGAGCTTTACTTTGTTGATATTTCGATTACCAAAAAACAAAAATGTCTAGTTTTTTCGTTTTTTGCTCAACAAAAGTAATTTTAGGTTTCAATTTTGAGGTAACATAGTGTATGCAAAAAGCATTTACTCATAGCCTTCTCCTTTCTTCTTGCTTCTCTCCTTTGACTGCTTGGCAATTAGGAGAGCTAATCTAGTGGCTATTCATGTTGCTATTAATCACAAAACACACTACAAATATGACCGACTTGTTAATTTAAGCCCGCATATATTTAGGCTTAGACCAGCTGTGCATAGTCGTACACCCATAGAAGCTTACTCTTTACGTATTCGCCCAGAAAATCACTTTATAAACTGGCAGCAAGATGCCTTTGGTAATTACCTTGCAAGGGTCGTTTTTCCTGAAAAAACCAAGGAGCTCTACATAGAAGTTGATGTTGTTGCCGACATGACCGTCTTAAACCCCTTTGACTTTTTTGTAGAAGACTACGCAGAACATTATCCTTTTAATTACAGTGAACAAGAACAAAAAGAACTCATTCTTTACCTTGAGAAAAAAGAAGCAGGCCCTCAACTCATGGCCTGGCTCGAGTCTTTAGATAAGTCTAAGAAACCAATTGTTGATTTTTTGGTGAGCGTTAATCAGAAGCTTTGGCAAGACATTGAGTATTCGGTACGTATGGAAGTAGGCGTGCAGACTTGCGAAGAGACGCTAACTAAGAAGTTTGGCTCTTGTCGTGACTCTGCTTGGGTTTTGGTGCAGGCGTTTAGACATTTGGGTTTAGCAGCACGTTTTGTGAGTGGCTACTTGGTGCAGCTGAAAGCAGATGTCGCTGCGCTAGATGGTCCTTCTGGCCCTGAGGCTGACTTTACTGACCTTCATGCTTGGGCTGAAGTTTATATTCCGGGTGCAGGTTGGGTGGGTTTAGATGCCACCTCGGGTTTGTTTGCAGGTGAAGGCCATATTCCTTTAGCGTGTACGCCTGACCCTGTGAGTGCCGCGGCAGTTACGGGTGCTAGTGATCCTGCTGAAGTGACTTTTGAATTTGATAATTCAGTGCAAAGACTTAAAGAGGACCCTCGAGTAACCAAGCCTTATAGGCGAACGCAGTGGCAAGCCGTTAACGCTTTGGCTGAAAAGGTTGATGTTGCTTTAGAAAAAGCTGATGTGCGCTTGACTATGGGAGGTGAACCCACTTTTGTATCTATAGATGATATGGAAGCAGCTGAGTGGAATGTAGCGGCAGACGGGCCACAAAAACGCAAACTCTCTAATGTGTTTATAAAGCGTTTACATGAAGTCTTTGGCCAAGGTGGCTTAAGGCATTACGCTCAAGGTAAGTGGTACCCCGGTGAACCTTTACCCCGCTGGAGTTTAGCGGTTTATTGGCGTAAAGACGGTACAGCTATTTGGCAAGACCCAAGTTTACTGGCAGAAATAGACAAAGAATACGATTTAACCCTAGCCTCAGCCAAAAGCCTTATAGAAGACCTATGTCAAAGCTTAGCGGTTTCAGCTAAGAACGTCATGCCTGCTTATGAAGACATTATATATTTTTTATGGTCAGAGCGCAAATTGCCCCCTAATTTAGACCCCTTAAAAAGCAACCTAAAAGACCCACTAGAAAGACAACGGCTAGCAGAACTACTCACCCAAGGGCTAGATGAAGCCATTGGCTTTGTATTGCCACTCGAGTGGGATTACCTTAATAATCGTTGGCTGAGTAGTGATTGGGAGTTACGCCGTGAACACTTGTATCTGGTGCCTGGTAACTCTCCTTTAGGTTTGCGTTTACCTTTAGATGAGCTTCGTAATGATGAAAAAAGTCCAATTGTTTATGAGCCTTCTCCCTTAGAAAAAGTAGGTGACCTAGAGGATGTTCATGGGCGTGTTCAAACAAGACGTCAAAGCCAAATGCAAGCTGCTCAGTCAGATCATCTTATTCGCACCTCTTTATGTGTTGAGATTCGTGAAGGAAAACTTTATGTTTTCTTACCGCCAGTACCTAGCTTAGAACCTTTTTTGGATCTGGTAGCGAGTATTGAGGAAAGCGCAAAAGCTCTTAACTTGGCTGTTGTTCTAGAAGGCTACACACCGCCTAATGATGTTCGTCTTGAAAAGATTATGGTGACGCCTGACCCAGGTGTGATAGAAGTTAATATCTATCCTTCTAAAAATTGGTCTGAACTTAAATATGTTACCGAAACGCTTTATGAAGAAGCGCATCAGGCTCGTTTAGGCACCGAAAAGTTTATGCAAGACGGCAGGCATACCGGTACGGGGGGCGGTAATCATGTCACGCTGGGGGGCAGTACTCCGGCGGATAGTCCTTTTTTGCGTAGACCCGATTTACTACGTAGCCTTATTACTTTTTGGCAGCATCATCCTGGTTTATCTTACTTATTTGCAGGCATGTTTATAGGCCCCACCAGCCAAGCACCGCGTGTAGATGAAGGTCGCTTAGAGAAGCTTTATGAGCTAGAAATTGCTTTTAGTCAACTACCTAAAAAAGGGGAGAGTGTGCCCCCTTGGAAAGTTGACCGCATTTTAAGAAACTTACTGGTAGATATAACGGGCAATACGCACCGTTCAGAATTTTCTATAGATAAGCTTTACTCGCCAGATGGCAGTAGTGGCCGTTTAGGCTTAGTTGAATTTCGTGCTTTTGACATGCCGCCTCATGCACAAATGAGTTTGGTACAACTACTCTTAGTACGTGCGCTCATAGCATGGTTCTGGGAAACCCCTTACGAAGGCAAACTGATACGCTGGGGTACAGAATTACACGACCGTTTTCTCATGCCACATTACGTAGAAACTGACCTAATAGATGTTTGTGAGCAACTGAATAAAGCAGGGTTTGCGTTTGACTTTAAATGGCTCGAGCCTTTTTTCGAGTTTCGTTTTCCGCGTTATGGTACGGCCTTGGTTAAAGATATGGAGCTTGAAGTGCGCATGGCAATTGAGCCTTGGCATGTTTTGGGTGAAGAAATGTCTAGTGCAGGCACCTCACGTTATGTAGACTCTTCGGTCGAGCGGGTGCAACTGAAGGTAAAAGGCTTAACGGAGGGGCGTTATATTTTGGCTTGTAATGGGCGCACTTTACCGCTTCGGGGTACAGGAGCGCACGGTGAGTACGTAACAGCAGTGCGCTATCAGGCGTGGCAGCCACCTTCATCTTTGCACCCAACCATTCCTGTGCAGTCACCGCTTATTTTTGATGTGGTTGATACTTGGCATGGTCGCGCTGTGGGCGGCTGCACCTATCATGTGGTTCATCCGGGTGGGCGTAGTTATGATGATATTCCGGTAAATGCCAATGTCGCTGAGTCACGCAGAGTCAGTCGTTTTTGGGATTACGGTTACACGCCAAGTGTGGCTTACTTAAACACAACCCCGCCACCTGCTCAGCGGGTCTTTACGGCCGGCGGATCACAAGAAGACAGTGTACGCATAAGCCCTGAAGATGTTAATGCCGAATACCCTCACACCTTAGATTTAAGGCGTAATCTAAATAAAACAAAAGCTGATTAAACTTGTTTTAAAAGATGTAGTGACGGTAGCGAGGCATCCTTAGCTTAGGGTATTCATTTCAGCAAACTAAGCTTCCAATCATCCTTGCACATATGCAAGGATGATTGGAAATGCTAAAGATAAAATGCATAATGTGTAGAAATAGCTCCAGTGCCCTAAGCTCTGAGCTTATACCTTATACTTAAACGTATAGGCTGAAAAGCTTATAGTAAGTTTGAGGCGCCTAAGGGGGCCAAGCATTAGGTGCTACAAGCACAACGCCTAATGCCGAGGGTACTATGAATATAAATGACAACCTGATTAAAAACTACCTTCCTCAATCTAGCTTTGACGAATTTTTAAACCAAGATCACCCTAAAGCCCACTGGCACGCGTTTATACAAGAATTCACACAACTCAGCCCCGAAAAACTCGAGCGTGCCATTCAGGAAATTCGTCGTCGTCTTAAAGACAATGGTGTGACCTATAACTTGCATACCGAAACATCAGAACAAAAGCGTGACTGGCTTTTAGACATTATGCCTAACATCATTCCTGAAGCAGAGTGGGGCATGATAGAGCTTGCCATTGAGCAGCGCGCGCAGCTATTTAAACTCATTTTAGAGGATTGCTACGGGCCACAAAGCCTCATTAAAGAAGGCTTTGTACCTGCCGAAATCATTTTTGGTCATAGGGGTTATTTGTTACCCGCGCATGGTTTAAAACCAAATTTAAGCCTCTTTGCTACCGATCTTGCACGAGGTTTAGATGGCAAACTGTGGGTGGTGAGTGACCGCACACAAGTGCCTTCAGGTATGGGCTACGCTCTCGAAAACCGCACGGTTATGACTGCTGTTGTGCCACAATTTTTTCAAGCAGATAAAATAAGCAGATTAGCGAACTTTTTTAGAAATGTACAAACTAGCTTTGCAGCTTTAAGCCCACGCCAAATAAGCAACCCTAGTATTGTTTTACTAAGCCCTGGCTCAAACAGTGAAACGTACTTTGAACATGCCTACCTAGCCTCTTACTTGGGGTACACGCTGGTACAAGGCGATGACCTAGCCGTTCGAAATGGCAAAGTCTACTTAAAAACCCTGCAAGGTCTAGAGCAAGTAGATGTCGTTATTAGACGCGTAGATGATGACTATTGTGACCCTCTTGAGTTAAGAGGTGACTCGCGACTTGGCAGCCCCGGACTGTTAGAAGCAGCCCGCCGAGGCAACGTGGTCATAGCTAACTCACTAGGCTCGAGTTTGCTTGAAAACCCCGGCTTACTGCCTTTTTTACCTAGCATTGCCAAGCATCTTTTAGGGCAAGACTTAATGGTTGATTCGGTAGCA
This sequence comes from uncultured bacterium, assembly GCA_964634665.1. GTDB lineage: Bacteria > Deinococcota > Deinococci > Deinococcales > Trueperaceae > JAHEBB01. The sequence continues at coordinate 32,566 of CAZWJZ010000001.1, forward strand.
ACATGGTGGTGTGGGCACAGTCAGGAACTTAACCATGTGCTTGAGCGACTTAATGATTTGGTTATTAAGCGCATTGACCGTAAAAACAAGAGTCAAACGGTCTTTGGTAGTCGCTTAAGTCAAGCAGAGTTAGCTAGCCTTGAGGCTCAAATTAAGGCGGAACCGCATTTGTTTGTGGGTCAAGAAATTCTGGAGCATGCCACCTCACCTGTACTCATAAGTCAGCCACAAAGCACTAGACTCGAGCCTAGGCACACTTTACTGCGGGGCTTTGCAGTGGCTTTTGAGGATGGCTTTAGTGTTATGCCGGGTGGCTTGAGTCGTAGTTCGGTTGAAAAAGGCAACATGATTATTAATAACCGTATGGGTAGTATGAGTAAAGATACTTGGGTTTTAGGAACTAACCTGCAGCCCCATCAAAGCCTCTGGAATACGCAGCCTTCGATGGGTCGAGATTTGCACCCATCTGCTTTGGCAAGCCGAACGGCTGATAATTTGTTTTGGGTAGGGCGTTACGCAGAGCGAAGTGAAGCGATTGCCAGACTTTTACGCTTACTGATTGACCTTTTAACTGATAGTGAAACAAACGCGGTTGAAGAAAAAGTACTTGTTAATTTACTTAATGCTTTAGCTAGCGTGTCACAAGCTGGTCAAAGTTTTGGTAGTGAAGAAGCAAGCAAAGAAGCACTAGATATAACAACAGAGTTACTTAACCTCTGCTTAGATAAAAACCGTGTAGGTAGTTTGCCTAATACCTTAGGGAGCATGCTAAATGCTGCTTACGCAACCAAAAGTGCATGGTCAAGTGACAGCTGGCGCGTGCTTGTTTCAACCGAAGAATTATGGCAAGACTTAGCCAAACAAAAAAACCTCAGCTTAGAAGACCTACAAACCCCGCTAAACACCTACATTACTAGCCTTATGGCTTTTGCAGGACTCAACGCAGAAAGCATGAGTCAAGGCTTAGGGTGGCGCTTTTTAGATATGGGAAGACGCCTTGAACGCGCCAAACTCATTGCAAAACTCATCAATAGTAGTTTAAGTGGCGCTATAAACGAATCAGAAGTTAACAACCTACTCGAAAAACTCTTAAGCGTAAGCGAAAACATAATTACCTACCGCAGAAACTACCGCAGTCAACTAAACCTGAGCTACGCACTAGAACTCATCTTGTTTGACGAACACAACCCGCGAGCCTTAGCCTTTCAACTCAAAATGCTAGAACAACACTTGCTTCAGTTACCCCAAAGCAAACAACGCTATCCTTTAAGCCAAGCTGAAAAATGCATCTTAGAAGCCAGCACCAAACTAAGACTCGCCGATAGCATTGAACTAAGCCAAGCCAACGAAAAACTCGAGCGTAAGCAGCTTGAAGGCTTACTTAATGAGCTTATTTATTTACTGGATGGCTATACCAACGCTTTAAGCGAGCGTTACTTTAGTCATACCCTTCAGTCTCATCAACTTAACAATAAAGCACGACCTTTAAGCTCATGACGCAAAGCATAACCTTTAGCATTAAACACCTAACCGAATACCGTTATCATGACGCGGTTAGCCTTGCTTACAATGAAGCTAAACTGACACCCCGTTCATTTGAAAATGCTTTGCTGAAACAGCAGTGCTTAGATAGCCGTTTAACCATAACGCCTGAACCACAAGATGAAACAACTAGACAAGATTACTTTGGTAACCAAGTTACCTACTTTAATTTCACCAGAAACCATAAAACCATGAGTGTAAGTAGCAGTAGCCTTGTAACAAGAGAAGTTCAAATAGCTAAAAATGATGTTATTGCATACCTGAAAACAAGACTTAATCAAGAAACTTGGCAAAACGCAAGAAATCATCAAACAGCAGAACAAACACAACTCAGCCTAAGCTCGAGCTTAGTACCCTTCTTAACTAATGTAAAAAGCTATGCTCAGCCTTCGTTTGATAAGTTTGAAGGACTCTTTGAGGCAGTTTATGACCTTATGAACCGCATTTATGCTGACTTTACCTTCAAGCCAGGCGTAACTACCGTAACAACGCCCTTAACAACTGTAGCTAAAACTATGACGGGTGTCTGCCAAGATTACAGTCATTTTATGATTGCCTGCGTAAGAAGCATGGGCTTAGCCTGCCGTTATGTTAGTGGGTACTTAGAAACCCTAGCCCCACCCGGGCAAGAAAAATTGCAAGGTGTGGATGCTTCTCATGCATGGCTTGCTGTGTACATTCCCAACTTTGGTTGGCTTGACTTTGACCCTACCAATAACCTAATAGCTCTAGATCAACATATAAGCGTGGCATGGGGACGAGACTACGCAGATGTACCCCCCCTAAAAGGCGTGGTGTACAGCAACGGTAGTCATAAACTCAAAGTAGAAGTCGATATGCTAAGACAAGATTCTATTTAGGCTGCTTTAAGCAAATAAAAGTGTGGAAGCACAGACAGAGTTAAAAACAAGTGCGCTATCAGACTGACAACAACACCCTATAAAGCCTAGACTAGAGAATAGATGAGTTTTATTTTATTTAGAAACGGTAACCCCATCACGCTTAGTTCAGGTGAATCCATCAAGTATGACTACCTCAAAGACCAGCAGTTCACTGATCATCAAGCTAGAGCCGTGTACATTCAAGTGCAATCTCAGCTTGATAAAGCAACCTTAGATGCTTGGATTAGAGATTTAAAAGACCCGAAGAAAAAACATGGTCGTTCGCAAGAGCTCAATAAAATTATTAGTAGCACCATGGCACCTGCAACAGGCTTAGCACCTGAAAAACCAAAACGTGGGGCTAGTCGAAAACGTAATTTGAAAGACAAAAGCTTTTTTCTGTACAGCCGTAGTAACCATGTGGAAGCAAAAAAACAAGCTGAAAAAAGAGGCTTGGTTGCAAAAAGCATTCCAGCTGGTGAAGTACCCAAAGCTGTCGCTACAGATGCTTACTACTTAAGTGCAGATGAAAAAACAGCTTCATCCTTAATTACAACAGGCTACTGGATGACAGCTCAAAAATAACAACAAGGTTCGTAAATTTAAACAAAAAGATAGCTTTGCTTATTGACGGTTATCTTTTTGTTTGCTACTTTTAAGCTAGCTTTATCAAGCTGGTGTGTTCGTTACCTTCAAATTATATTTTCTGATGAATAGGTATGATGTGTGCCTGAAGTATTTTTCTATGGAGGTTTAGCTATGAAACGTAAATCAAAAAACAGTCAAGAAGCAGCTAGCTTTTGAAGTCATGAGTAAACGCCGTAAAGGCTACCCGTCAGAAAGCAAAGTTAAGTGTGGCTTAAGAGTTGTGCATGGTCATAAAGAATTCATTGAAAAATTAGGACGAAACGACCTTTGCCCCTGCAATTCCAGAAAAAGCTTTTAAGAACTGCTGCCTGAAGTCAGGAAAATATGACGGCGTGAACAGGCACTACTACTTAAGAGAACATTAAAAACCTATAGCATTTCCACGAAAGGCTGCACTATCAAACCCTTCGTGGAAATGCAATTTCTTAACTTAAGAGATCTCTAAAGCTTTCCTAATATTCAAAATAGCTTCATTCAAAAGCTCTTTGCTAGAGCGGCGCAGCGTAATATGCCCCATCTTACGCCCCAACCTTGCTTCTTCTTTCCCGTATAAATGCAAATGAGTGTCGGGCATACTAAGAATTTCTTTCCAGTTGGGTTCTCCGTCTTGCCATACATCACCTAGTAAGTTAATCATGGCCGTAGCCTGCTTAATGCTGCTATCACCCAAAGGTAGATTACAAATAGCTCTGAGTTGCTGTTCAAACTGACTACAAGCTGCCCCTTCAATCGTTAAATGACCCGAATTATGTGGGCGAGGTGCAAGCTCATTAATCAGCAAGGCATTATCTGCAGTTAAGAAAAACTCCACACACATAACACCCACAACGCCAAGCGCTTCAAGGGTGGCTTTGGCAATAGCTCGAGCTTCTTCTTGAATGCTTTTTGCTAAGCTCGAGGGTGCAATTGAGGTAGCTAAGATATGGTTTTTGTGTTCGTTTTCTATAACCCCAAAGTCTGCGTAAGCCCCAGCTTCATTTCTAGCAGCAACTACAGAGAGTTCTTGGCGGTAGTCAATAAAGGCTTCCAAAATAACCGTGCCTTCGCCTAGCTGTTTATAGGCAGCTTGCGCTTCAGCTAAGCTCTCTACAATGGCTTGCCCTTTGCCATCATAACCAAAACCTGCGGTTTTCATAACGGCAGGCAAGCCTAGGGCTTCACAGGCCGTCACTAGCTGCTCAGTTGAATCAATTTGCTTAAAAGGCGTTACGGGCAATTTGGCATTGGCCAAAAAGGTTTTTTCTCGTAAGCGATTTTGCGCAGTATGCAGTACAAAAGGTGAAGGATGTACTGCTACCTGCTTAGCTAGTTCTTTTAGCGCTTCAACCGCAATATTTTCAAATTCAATGGTAACCACATCAACCTTTTGAGCAAAGGCGCGTAAAGCCTCAAGATCATTGTAATCAGCGCAAATTTCTTCATCTGAAACTTGCCCAGCAGGCGTGTTATTAGCAGGTGAATACACAATTACTTTGTAACCCATGCGCTTCGCAGCAAAGCTAAGCATGCGCCCAAGCTGACCACTACCCAAAATACCAATGGTGCTAGGGGGGAAAATCATTTAGAAAGGCAATTCGGAGCTAAGAACTTTTTGGCTTTGCTGCTCCCGAAAGGTTCTTAGTTTTGCTCTTAAGCTAGGTCGTGTATTCGCCAAAATAGCCATGGCTAAAAGCGCAGCATTTTTAGCCCCTGCCTCACCAATAGCCAAAGTACCTACAGGAATACCTGCAGGCATTTGCACAATTGACAAGAGGGAATCTTGACCACTCAGTGCTCGACTTTGCACAGGTACACCCAGGACAGGCACAAGGGTTTGTGCTGCAACCATGCCTGGTAAATGCGCAGCACCCCCAGCGCCAGCAATAATGACTTCTAAGCCCCTTTGCTCAGCCGTTGCTGCATACTCAGCCATAAGCTCAGGTGTGCGGTGCGCAGATACCACCTTGCATTCATGTGGCACCTCAAAGGTTTCTAAAAACTCATGAGCAAATTTCATAGTAGGCCAATCAGACGTACTACCCATAATAATGCCAACCAATGGCGTTTCAGTCATGTTTCGTCTCCTTAAAACTTGCCCGACGCAAACGGTCACGCACAGCAAGCCAATCAGCTAAATCAGGTACAGCCTCAACATAAATGGCTTTTAAACTCATAGCATCAAGCTCACGCAAAGCAGCATAAAGCCCCTGCCCATACAGTACAGCAGAATCAGGAAGCTCGAGCCAAACCCCTTCAAAAAAGTCAGGCTTAGTTCGGTAAGCCAGCACGGCAGCATCCTTATCTAAAGGCGCACTATCTACCAAAAAAGTAGGCGTAACAGGCGCATAGTGACTTTCAAGCGTGCCAGAAGCACGAATTTCAGCCTTTTGCACAACAATAGGTTCAAAGCCAAGTACTACCTTAATCGCCTCTACAGGAACGCCACCCGGCCTAAGAATGCGCACGTTAGTAGAACTACAATCAACAATGGTTGATTCTAAGCCCACAGCACTAGCACCACCATCCAAAATAAAAAGCTCAGCACCAAACTCAGCCTCTACATGTGCGGCTGTTGTGGGGCTAATACGCCCAAAACGATTCGCTGAAGGTGCAGCCACACCACCCCCAAACGCTTCAAGTAAAGCTTTTGCTGCAGGATGACTCGGCACACGCAGCCCCACCGTATCTTGCGAACCCGTCACTGCATTAGGCACTAAACTCGAGCGTTTCAA
>CAZWJZ010000001.1:38357-64287 GCA_964634665.1 uncultured bacterium
AAGGGTTAAAGCGCCTGGCCAAAAAGCTGCCGCAAGCTTTTGTGCTTCTGAACTTATAGTACTAGCCCACTCATTTAGTTGCTCTTTATGCGCTAGATGCACAATAAGCGGATGGTCACTCGGGCGACCTTTTGCCTCAAAAATCTTCTTAACTGCTCTTTCACTACTCGCATCTGCCCCTAAGCCATAAACAGTTTCGGTAGGAAAGGCGACTAGCTCTGCGTTTTTAAGTAGACTTACTGCTTCTTGAATGCTTTGAGGGCTTGCTCTATAAATCATGCCAGCAAAAAGTTTACCCTATCTCAATAAGTAAAAGCGCAAAGCATAAAAACAATGCAGCTCAATGAAGCTTTAAAGAAGCAAAATCATTCGTAAATCATTAACATTTGTCTTAGTTGGGCCTGTTACAAATAAAGAATTAGTTTTTTCAAAAAAGGAATAACTATCGTTTTTCTCTAAGCGCTGCTTCGCTACGCTTCTGTTATGGGCAGTAAAAATATCTGGCGTTAAGAGCGCACCTGCATTATCTTCGCTACCATCAATACCGTCAGTATCAGCAGCTAAAGCAAAAACATTAGCCAAGCCATTAAGCTCTATAGCTAAAGCCAAAGCAAACTCACCATTCCTGCCACCTTTGCCTTTATGTTTCATGGTGACGGTTGTTTCACCCCCAGAAATAAGCACACAAGGAGGTTTAAAAGGTTGCGCATGTTGCCTGACTTGTCTAGCAATAGCAGCATGAACTTTAGCAGCCTCTCTGGCTTCACCCTCAATGCTATTACTCAAAATATGTGCCTTTATACCTTGAGATTCAAAAAAAGCTGCGCTCGCTTCTAAACTTTTTTGACCACTTGCCACCAAGATATTCGTGACATTCTTAAAGATAGGATCATCAGCCTTAGCAGTTTCAGGAATGCTGCCTGCCACACCCAAGTCAAAATGCCTTTTTGCCGCCTCATGCTTAATAGCGTAACGCTCGAGTATGTCTAGTGCGTCACTAAAGCTGCTTGGGTCAGGTACGGTTGGGCCTGACGCTATGATGGACAGGTCATCACCAACCACATCAGACAAAATGAGGGCAACAACTTGAGCAGGCTGGGCAGCTCGAGCTAAGCCTCCTCCTTTAATACCTGATAAGTGCTTTCTTATGGTGTTCATTTCGCTAATGTCGGCACCAGAGGCAAGTAAAGCTTGGGTAAGGCTAGCTTTCTCACTTAGGCTTATACCTTGCGCTGCGTTGAGTAGGGCAGAGCCGCCACCCGATATAAGGCAAAGCACTAAGTCATCTCTGCTAAGATTTTGCACTAAGCTTAAAATTTCTTGACTAGCTTTTTCACCTGCTTCATCGGGTACAGGGTGCGCTGCCTCGAGTACTTTTATTTTTTTTGTAGCTAGAGCGTGACCGTAGCGTGTTACGACGCAACCACTCAGCTTATCAAGTGGGTAGTGGGCTTCTACTGCTTGTGCCATAGAGGCAGCAGCTTTGCCTGCCCCAATTACAAGAAGGCGGCCCTTGGGCAAGTCGGGTAGAAACTGCGCTAAGTGCTGACTCGGGTGGGCTGCTTCTAGGGCAGCTTGAAAAGCTTGTTTTAGAAGCTCTGTAGGGTTCATGAAGGGTATTAAAGCATAAAAAAGCAGCCTTAAGGCTGCTTATAAAAAAATTGGCTCAAAACTTAACGCATTGAAAATTCACTGGCATAGTTTTCTGCCAGAATCTCAGGGCCATCCCAGCCGTAGCGAACGACTTCTAACTCAACATGTCTTACGCCCCAATTAAGTGCTTCTGACATATGAGGAAACCAAACATCAATCTGATTGGTTTTTCTAGCATGCATGGTGTCTTCGACTACAAATAAGCCTTGGCGGTCAAGCATAGTTTGGTACTTACCGTAACCACGACCATTATAAAAGTTACCTAAATCTTTTAAACGCACCAACGAGCCATAAGGAATATCCTGCGAGAGTAAATCACGACTTACCGCAATAATGCCAAAGCGGGTTTGGCTACCAATGGCTGTAATATGCGGTGTGCTGTCTGTTTGCGCAACCAAAGAATTATAGGCCGTTGATTTAACACGCTTAACCAAACGCACTTCTGGCCCGGCAAAAGGAGCATCTTCAGCAATAACAGGTTCTGGTTTCGGAATGATGATTTCGGTAAAGCTAACACTAGGTTCAATGCTTACATCAATACTAGCAGGCGTGTTAAACGCTGTAATTAAGGCAACCAAAACAACCGCGACAATAGTCAATTTACCACTCATGTGCAGTATCATTGAAACCTCCAAACGCCATAGTTTAGCAATTGAGAATGAGAATTTTTCGTAATAGGGCTAACTTTTTTCATATTTAGCGTTACTTTCCTTCATTTTTGTTGCTTAAAGCGCATAGGCGTGCGCATAACTGCATAAAAACTCGAGTATGAGAGTAGAGCTTAAATCTTAATTAAGATATATTCCTTTTAAGTGATTGGTTTTCCCACCAGAGGCCTTTGAATCATGCTTCTTCTAACGTCCGCAGATAGTAGCACAGAAAGTTCTGAGTGGCAAGTTTTTCGCGCATTTAGGCATACTGAAGACAAAAAACCCCTTCTTTTTAAGAAAAAATCAGGTAAACTAAGCGTTATGAGTGACAACCCCCTAAATGCTAAAGATAAAGCTTTTTATACAGCTTGGACTTCGCTGCTTTTAGCTATGAAAGAATACGCTGCCCAAAGTAACGCTGCATCCTTCTCTAAAGAAGCTGATTTTCCTGATTACATTTACCGTATGGAACGCCCTTATGACTTACCAACCACCATCATGAGTGCAAGTCTTTCAGATAGTGAAGGCAAACCCGTACTTATGCTAAGTGTAAGCCCAAGGCACGCTGTTTTCAAAGAACTTGTGCTGCACCCTTTTGAGTCACATGTATACCGCAAACTTAAATACAGTGCTGAACAAGAAGCACTTGTCGAAGGAAAACGCGTTTTTACTAAAGAAATGCTTTACACACTAGCAGATGACCTTTTTGGGGTACATGCTTAAAAGCTATTGACTAAAGAAGACCAACAAGACCTCTTTAGGGCAGCCAGAGGCGGCCTGTGTAGCATTTGCAAACACGCTGAGCTGGTACGCTCGAGTAAGCACAGTGTATTTGTACTTTGCAAGCATCCTGCCTTAGCTAAATACACAGGTCAACCCGTTTTAAGATGCCCAAAGTTTGAAAAACTCGAGCTTTAGGGTTTTACCCAACTTTTGTATTTATCACACGCTTCTCGCTTTATTTATTCCACAATAGTCTTTAAGGTTTTGTAACTTTGAGAGGTAATTATTGTGTCAGAACATATTCCTAGACCAACCAACGCGTTTATCGGTGCATCTTGGGCTGCACTATTTGTGGGTGTCATTGCTTACTTCATTGGCTTATTTAATGCGGATCTTGGGCTTGGCGAAAAAGGTTACTACTTTGTGCTAATGCTGTTTGGCTTATTCGCCGTTGTTTCGCTACAAAAAACCGTCCGAGATCAACTACAAGGCATTCCTGTAACAAGCATTTACTATGGTATTGCTTGGTTTGCAGTTATGGCGTCCATTGCGCTCATGGCAATAGGACTTTGGAATGCTACGTTTACCTTAGCTGAAAAAGGATTTTACGGCATGGCTTATGTCCTAAGCTTATTTGCAGCAGTTACAGTACAAAAAAATATTCGTGATGTGCAAGTTATAGACATGCTTAATGATGAAAAATCGAGTGCATCTTGGCTTAAGTCAGACTTCTTTAAAAGAAACAAAGAAGGAGACATAAGTGATATAGAACAATAAATATAATTTACACCAAGTTTGATGGAAATGGAATAAATCTCGTGAGAGTTGATCTAATAAATTAACAGACTTGCTATTTCGCTGTTATCATCCGTGACCAAGTAAACAGGTAATCATAGCTGTGCTTCTGATATAAGACCATTTAAACAGCTTTAAGTTACTCCATAGAAGGTTTGCAACATACTGAATGGGTTTATCCGTAAGCTTCGCTCGGGTGAATTTGCTTATAAGCAAATTCACCCTGGAGATACTTAGTCTTAAAGCTCGAGCTTTCCCTACAGTTAGTGTTTTCATCTTATGCTAGGCTTTTTTGGTGCCAATTTACCGTCTTAATGATTTAGATTTTTCTTCTACTGCACTTCCCGAATTTAAGCCACCTCCTCGTTTTGGTGAAACTTCTTTTGATGCTTACAAACCGCAAGACCCCACACAAGAGATTGCTTTAAGCAAATCAAAAAACTTTATTAAAAGCAAAGCTGAGGTTATCGCGGGGCGTTTTCCTTGGCAACCGAAAACCATTCTTGGTAAAGGTCTTTATTTAGATGGGGGTTTTGGTGTAGGTAAAACCCATTTGTTAGCAAGTGCTTACACGGCTTATCCTAGTAAAGAAAAAATATACTTATCTTTCTCAGAATTAGTGCACGCAATTGGTGTGCTAGGCAAAGAAAAAGCCAAAACGCAGTTCGGTAACAAAAGGCTTTACTGCATAGATGAATTTGAACTAGATGACCCCGGCAATACCCTTATTGTAAAAACCTTCTTAAATCATGTCTTTGAGCAAGGCGGCTTTGTACTCACTACTTCAAACACAGCTCCTGCCGCGCAAGGTCAAGGCCGCTTTAATGCCAATGATTTTAAACGTGAAATACAAAACATTGCAGAGCGGTTTGACATTATGCGCTTAGAAGGCCCTGATTTTAGAAAGCGTGACAAAACCGTAAATCTATACAGTGAAACTGAACTAGATAAACTCGAGCGTTTAGAGACTGCTGAAACGAAAGTGGACGCTTCATGGCAAGAGCTTTTTGAGGTGCTTCAGCAGAATCATCCGATTCGTTATGGCAGTATTATTAAGCAGATGGACGCGCTTTACTTGCATAATGCTGAAGCTATTGCGAATCAGAATGACGCGATTCGCTTTGTACACTTTATTGATAAGCTTTATGACCTTAAGGTTGGTTTTAGGCTCTCTGGAGATATTGATTTGCAGGATTTGTTTGATGAAAGTTACCGCAACAATGCTTATGCAAAAAAGCACTTCAGGTGCTTGTCACGCATTTCAGAGTTAATAGAAGAATAAAGCTTTTTACCACTTAGCACTCGAGCCTCCACCTGAAGATTTGCCACCCCCAAAAGAAGATGAAGATGAGCGGGAGCTTGAGGAAAAAGAGCGTGAGCTAGATGAGCTTGCAAAAGCAGCAGAGGTTTTCTTTGTGCAGTCCCTACGGGGTGTAGTTACAATGCGAACTTTATGAAAATCACAGCTATCTCTTTTGCACGTTTCTGTAATTTCTTTTTTGCCTCCTAAGGTACAAGTGGCAGCAACTAAGAGTTTGCTATGAACAGAGCGTGTGCGGTAGTTACAGTCTGGGCATTCCTTGAGATATCTAGCTTCATTAACAAAACGATGTAACTCATGTTCATTGCAGTTAGGGCATTTCCAGACGTCATAATCAACAGAATTTAAGTACTCTTCAGCTTTTTGACCATCATCAAGATAAACATCTTCACTAAGTTCATCTAGCAAAATCAAAGCTGTAGAGCAATGCTGACACGCTCGAGCTTTGTAGCGTTTATTTTCTAGCCTTTTGTGGTTCAGTGTTTTTCTTAACCTGCCTCCAAAGGTAAAAAAGACAAACAAGCTAAGGACTAGAGATTGCGGAATGAATCTATCAAAATCAGTAATCGTGTGCATAAATCTATCTAGTAAAGGTTTTCTAGTTGGCTGTGGGGTTGAAGGGCTTGTTGGAGGTGAAGAGGCTGTCGTTTCAGAACTCGAGCTCGTCGTTGCCGGAGGGGGACTTGAGAGTCTTAAAGCAAGCTGCTCGGCACCCCGCAAAAGCCCTTGACTGTAGTTATCTTGTCTAAAAGCAGGAATCATGTATTCATCTATCACAAGGTCAGCTACACGGTTATAGCTAGCAGGGTAGCCACTGCCGAGTTCAATGCGTACTTCACGCTCTGTAAGGCTTAAAAGAATTAAAGCGCCATTGTTACTCGCTGCATTGCCTACACCCCAATCGTTAAACAAATTAGTTGAAAACGACTCAAGACTCGAGTCATTGGTGTTGTAGGTTTTGTAAGAATCAAAAGTAACAACGCTTAGTTCTATACCTGTTTCTGCCCTTAGGGTTTCAAGCTGTGCACGTATTTGGGCAGTGTCGACATCTGAAATTATCTTGGCGTAATCATTTACAAATAAATCACTGTAACTAGGATAATTTTGTGCCTGACTGAGCAGCAACAAACCTAAAATAAGAACAATGACTGTGGTTCCGAAAAACTTACTGACTGCCTTAAGCATAAAAACACTCCTTTGATACTAAAAAATAGCAAAGGAGCGTCGCAAGAACGTCGCAAAAAAGTAGTGAAGCTTAGTTGTAAGCCAAAGAGGGTAACGCTGCCGCTAACCAGCTTAAATTCTCAAGCGCATCAGGGTTAATGCTTAAGGCAGTCAAACGCTCGAGTTCTGCTTTTTCTTTATTTCCACTAGCTTCAAAAATAAGGGCTGCGGTTGCGTGCAACTCTGCACTGTCCCAAACACTAGTCAAGCTTGCTTCAATCAGTGTTTGAGCATTTTCTAACTGACCTGCCTGCAAGTAAGCTTGGGCTAATAAAATTTCTGCTTCGCCGTAAGGTCTTAACGCATAATTAGCTTTTGCTAGCTCTAAAGCTTTAGTGTTATTCCCAGCTTCTAAGTAGTGACCTAAGGCATGCCCGTAAGACGCTTCAGGAAATTGCTGTAACTGCCGTTCATAAACAGCGCTGGCTTGCTTTGACCAGTTTGCTGCTTCCTGCTCAGAACTTGCAATGCCTGCTAGTGCGTCCATAAATTCAGGATTACCTGTTTCAAAAATAACATCTTCATAAATGGCTTTGGCTTCTTCTAGTTTTCCTTGAAGGACATATATTTCAGCAATATGTTCAGCAATAAGCCACCAACCTCCAAAGCTAGCATCTGCTGCCTCATAATGCGCCAAGGCCTCCTCATAATGGCCCCTATCTAAATCAAAAAGACCCCTATGTAAATGAAAAAAAGCCGTTAATCGAGGCGATAAATCTTGAGCCTCTAGCGCAGCCTCATCTACAAATTTTTCAGCCAAATCAAAATTGCCTGTATACCAGTAATACACAGCAAAACGAAACAAGTTCGTACTATTCCTACTAAGTGATAATGCCTCTTGGTAGCCTTCAAAAGCCTCTTCATAATTGCCTTGATAAAAGTCTAGATCAGCTTGTAAACCCACAATACTGGCCTTTTGAGGGTCACTTAAAATAATTCGGTTCTTTGCTACAGAAAGATCTGCTGTAACGTCACTAAGGCGATGTAAGGAGTAGTTAAGGCTAGCTCGAGTCATATGTGGCCCCCCGACACCAGAAAGCTCAAACGCTTTATTAAGTAAGGTTTCAGCTGCAAGGTAATCATTGTAATTAGCGCTTAAGCGTGCTCTATCTAAATGTTTTTGTGCAACAAGCTCCAAAGCAAACCAAGAGTTGGGCATGCTTTCAGCCCTTTTGATTAAGCTACTAATTTCTTGATCAAGTTTCGCCACGCTAGCAGCGTAAGCAGAGTCAGTTGGGCTAGCTGTGCGTTTGCGGCTTTGCCCGTAAGCGGCAAGTAAAACAAAACAACTTAAGCTGATGAGTAAGATAATGTTTCTAAGTAAAATAGCTTTTCTAAACACTGTGAGTTCCTTTCTTGTACGCCTTAAAAGTTAAGCTCGAGTTTCTAAGCATATGAGTCTTGTAAAAGCTAACCGCTCTTTAAAGAGCGGTTAGCTACGCACTAATTACTCGCTGGTATGAGGTGCAGCTAAGTAAGGTGCCTCTGTTGAAAAAGTTTTGTCGTTTGCTGTTGGGTTAAGTGCGCCCACTAAACTTACGGCAGTTTGACCTTCAACGCCTAAGTCAAGTAGTACAACAGCTAAGGTTACATCCATGACAGGGTCAGAAAGCTTGCGACCATTAGGAAAACCAGCAGCAGTTGTTGTATTAATCTTAAGGGTGTCAGGTACAACCAAAGGTGCAGCTTGAGTAATACAGCTACTTGTAGCTGCGTCAAAAGGATTTTCTGGATTTACCGAGCAAGGTATCAAACCAAGACCTGCCAAATCATCATCTAGTGCGCCATGCAGGCCGCTAAGGTTAGTAACAATTTCACCTGCAAACCTAAGTTCAGCATCAGCAGCAGGATTTGCAGCATTGTAAGCATCTTTACTGGTAATGACGGCGGTTGCTATAGCAGGCATGCCCATGCGGTCTACTTGTGTATAAGCAGATGCGCTATCAGTGGCAAAAACAAAAGGATCATCTTGACTAGCGGGTGTACAAGCGACAAACAATGCTAATACAACCAAAGGAAGTAATTTACGAAACACTTTACTCACACTCACTTTCTACCTGTACTTGCCCATACGGCAAGAGAATCACTACCGTTAGTAGCAGCAGCTAAATCCATTTCAAGAACAATACTTGAGATATTCAAACCAGCAACAGAATCACGTGTAGGGTCAAAAGATACGGTGCCTGTCTCTAAAGTCTGGTTGAAGCCTTCAAGGTCAAAAAAGAACGGGTCATCACGAAGACCTGTGTAAATACTTAAGCCGTTACCTGCATCAAGTTTGGTGTTAACTGCGCCCATAACTGTTTCGCTGGTACCGGGTAAGTTTTCTACTTTTACGCCCCATTCACCTGCGTTGTTTTTACCAAAACGCACATAAATGTTGGTATCAGCAGTATTGTCTGCATTGTTATCAATATGAACGGTGTAAAGAACATCTTCATCATAAGTAGCGCTTTGTGTCGCGGTGGTAGCTTGAAGCCCTGCATAGGTAACTACCGTTATTAACTTGTTGCCTTCATGCCAAGCGTAAACATCTGCAATATCAGCAGCATTATCTGCTCTTGTTCCTGGTGCTTCAGAGTGATCAGCTGCAAAAGCAACTACGCCTATTATGGCTACAGTGAATATGGCTGCGAGTAAACTTAAAAGTAACTTTGTTTGTTTCATTTAAGAAACCTCCCGTGGAGTTTAAGTTGCAATGTCAGGGCCGGCCTCCTTTCATTGCAGTGATCAAAAGAAAAGATTTTTTTGATCTTCAAGAGGTATATACACAGCTACTTAAAATTTGGATGTTTGGTTTTAGGAACAGATGCATGAATGCTATTTTTATAGCTTTTTTCTGTTTTATCTAAGGGGGATATATGGTGCAATCTATGATCATTGTAATAGCCACACTAAAAAGGTGGTTGCGTTTTCGTGCAACTGCTAAAAGTCTAAGACTAAAGCTAAGGTGATGCAGAAAGAATTGTTGATTTCTCAAGGGTTAAGTTACTGCAAATTAACAATTTAAGCCCAATAGAAACGAGTTTAAGTCTTTAACTCGAGCTAAGTTGTTTTTTTGGTGGTTTTATAAAGGGTGCAATAAGTGCAATGACTAAAGGAACGCTAGCCATCATTAAAATAATGAGTTCATAAGACCCAAAGACATCTTTGCCAGCTGAAAAAATAAGAGGCCCAAACGCTGTACCTGCAACATTAATAGTAGTAACCTGCCCTTTAATGCTACCAAGATGCTTACGACCAAAATAATAAGCAAAAACAACTGCACCAATAGCCCCCATCATGCCTTGCGTAAAGCCAAACGCTATACCGTATAGCATAAAATTTTGTTCAGTAAGCAAAGTAGAAAAAATCAAAACCCCCGCAAGGCAGAGTTGTGCAAAGCTCAAAATAAATCGCGGTGGCAACCTATCTAACAAATACCCCGTAATCATGTTAGACATAAGCATTACAAAGCCAACGGGCAAAAACACTTGAGTTGCCATGCTGCGGTTTAGGTTTTGTTCTGCAAAAATATCGTAATTATGAAAAATAAGTGCGGTTCCTAAGGCAGCTATGCTGAATAAGGCAACGACATAAAGCCAGAAGGTAATGGTTTTGCGGGCTTCTTGAGCGGTGAAGGTTTCTTCTTGTAGAGGTTTGCTTTGCGCACTGCCGTCTGGTTCTAAACCGTAAAGTTCAGGGTGACCTCGGTAGAGCCATGCGCCTAACGGCAAAATGGTTAAAGCAACCATGCCACCTAGAATCATGTACGTGCTACGCCAATCAAAAACCCTTAGTAAGTTTTCTAATAAAAGAGGAAAAAGGGCAAAGACCGCTGCGCCACCTAAACCTGATAAGCCAATGGCTAAGCCACGTCTGCGTACAAACCAAATGTTTATGACATGCTGACTAACCATAGATAAAGAGCCTTGACCTAAGCTTCTTATGAGCGTAAAGCCAATAAAAAGCATGACGATGCCCTGAATAAAGCCCATAAATACACAAGCAAGGGCAAAGGCGGCTGAGACCAAAATAACGGTGATTCGGGGGCCTCTTTGATCAATAAAGCGACCTACAAACGGTAAAGCAAATGAACCCGTTAGGGTTGCAAAGGTGTACATAAGCGAAACGGTTGTGCGAGATAAGCCAAGATCAGCAATAATGCGATCTAGCACCACGCCTACACTAATGGTTTGCCCTGGCGTAGTCATAAAAATACCAAAGGTTGCCACAGTCAAAATGACCCAACCATAGTAAACCGGTGAAGCCTTCACCACGCGACTGTTGCGAATAGCAGGGGGTTTCACGAATAACTCGAGTTGGGGTGAGAGGTGCTGTGCATAAGATTCGTCAGCATAAAGCAGACGGGTTAATATTTTTGTATGTGGGGTGCAAGTGTTGTTTACACCCCTGATTGAATCTTAGACTTGCGGGCTTAGATAAGTGCCTGGCGGCGGTAGTAATTCCACGCCAATAGATTTTGAGCTGGTTGAGAACAGTAAGGGAGTTGCTTGCTCAGCATGAAAAGCAACCACATGAACCGCTTCTTTTGCTTCACGGTAGACATCAAACAAGTCAAAATGACCTTGCTTAAGTAAGTCATACTGCTGTTGTGAAATGTGCGTATAAAGGTAAGTTGTGACATCTCCTTTAGTATCTGTTTGATAGGCAAGATACATAGTACTGCCGTCTAAAAAAACACTCAGGTGGTCATCTAGTTGCTTTAATTTTACAAGCTTTTTGGGGTTAAATTCAGTTGACACGAGCCTCGTCTTTATCACCTTTCTTCTTACCACCAAAGAGCCCTTTGAGTTTTTGCCCCAAACCTTCATGCGTTTGAATTGCTTCACCCATTTCGGTTGCGTAAGCCTCAAGGAGTTCTTTGGCTTTGGGGCTTAGTTTAGACGGAACTTGTACATTTGCAATAACGATTTGGTCACCCATGCCTATTTGACGTAATTTAGGCATGCCTTTACCCCGTAATCTAAACTCACGATTTGGCTGGGTTCCCGCAGGAATATGAAGTAACTCAGGACCATCAAGGGTAGGAATTTCAAAAGAGCTACCTAGGGAAGCTTGCGAGAAACCAAGATTAAGCTTATAAATAAGATCATCCTCTTGACGCTCGAGTTCTGGGTGTTTTTCCATGTTTATATAGACATAGAGGTCGCCAGTTGGTCCGCCATCTTGACCAGCGTTGCCTGCGTTGGGTATGCGTAGGCGGTAGCCTGCATCTATGCCTTTGGGTAAGCCGACATCTACCATTTCTTTTTGGCGTTTTCTGCCTGCACCACGGCAGTCTGAACAAGGGCTGGTAACCACTTCACCTAAACCTCGGCATTCTGGGCAGACTTGTTGGGTGACCATGTTGCCAAAGAAAGATTGTACTTGTTGTCTGACTTGGCCGGCACCGTTACATGTTCCGCAGGTTCTGCGCCCGTTACTGCCGGGTTCAGCGCGATTTCCGTCACAGCGGTCACAAATGCCTAAACGTTCAACTTCGGTTTGTACAGTGTCGCCATTTCGTGCTTCTTCTAGCGTTATGGTGATTTGGGTTTCAAGGTCTTCGCCTGCTATGCCGCGTTGTACGCGACTGGCGGAGAAGCCTGAGCCGCCCCCAAAAACAGAGGCAAAAATATCAAAAATATCACCTGAGAATTGTGTGCTTGGGTCAGCGTTACCATAACGATCATAGCGGGCGCGTTTTTCTTCGTCACCAAGGACAGCGTAAGCTTCGTTAATTTCTTTAAATTTTTCTTCAGCTTCGCTATCACCAGGGTTTCTGTCAGGGTGATATTTGAGGGCTAGTTTTCTATATGCGGACTTTATTTCTTTTTGATCAGCTTCTTGAGAGACCCCAAGAAGGTCATAGTATTCAGCGGTCATTTCTATAGTATAGCGAACTTAGCTAAAAATCTGGTGTTAAGTGACTCAAATCTGATGAGTAAAACGCTGACAATGGCTTGAAATTGGCATGTTTGCACTAGCGTTGGGCCATCCTAGGCTCACCGAGAGCGCCCACAAGCTTTTGTGGGCGCTATTTAGTTACAGCTTAGGCATCTTAGTTTCCATGGTTGGCTGCTCTAGCACAAGTCGCGCGACCATTGATTTAGAAGACATCAGAATTCAATGAGACTAAAAACGATGGTGGCAAGCTGACGGTGCACGTTATTGTGAAAATGCTAATGACAAGCAAAGTAGAGATAGTTTTAGGGCTATAGCTTTTTCAAATACTAAGACGTTATACTCAAATCCTCGGTAAAAGTCCGTCTACTAAAGTCTGACGGCAACATAAACTTCTGGGAGGTACGTTTTATGAAATGTGTTATTGGCCTATTGGTTTCCGTTTTTTTATTTACTGGCTTAACGCAAGCACAGCAAGTCAATTTGGTATGTAGCCCGTCAGCAGCATGGTGTGAAGCGCTAGGGCCTGCCTTTAAAGAAGCAACAGGCATAGACTTAGAATTTACACGCTTAAGCTCGAGTGAGGCGTTGGCTAGATTGCGTGCTGAAGCTGCTAATCCGCTTTTTGATGTCTGGTTTGGTGGTACGGGTGACCCGCATTTGGTTGCTTTTAATGATGGTGTTACGGAGTTTTATAAGCCTAGCTCATGGGGTGATTTGTTGCCTAGTTTAACGGCTGCTGTGGGTGAAACCTATGTTCCGCTTTATACGGGTGCGATTGGTTTTGTGGTTAATGAGGGTGTTTTAGAGAGTATTGGTGCGCCTATACCTAATTGTTGGGAGGATTTACTAAATCCTGCTTATAAAGGTTTACTGGCTATGCCTAACCCTAATACCTCGGGTACGTCTTACACAATTATTGCTACGCTTATTCAGATTTTTGGTGAAGAACAAGCTTGGGATATGCTTGCAGCTATTCACCAAAATGTTGCTCAGTACACCCGTTCTGGTGGTGCGGTTGGTCAGTTATCAGGTCGTGGTGATGTTGCTGTTGCTATTCAGTTCTTACATGATGGTGTTGCGTATAAAAAGCAAGGTTACCCTGTAACTAACATTGCGCCTTGTGAAGGTACTGGCTTTGAAATTGGTGGCTTGAGCCTTATTGCTAATGCACCTAATCGTGATGCAGGTATTGCCTTTATTGAGTGGGCATTAACCCCAGAAGCGCAAGCGCTAGCAGCGAGCCAAGGTGAGTCTTTTCAGGTTCAGTCAAACGCTAATACAGCTGTTGACCCAGATTCTCCTGACTTAAGTACCATTAATCTGATTGATTACGATTTTACTACTTTTGGTGACCCTGCTGTTCGTGATGCTATTGTTGGCAAATGGACGAACGAAATTTTCCCAGTACCTAGGTAAAAGAAGCTTAAAGATTGACCTTAAAGCTTAAAGATAAAAACTTGTGTTAAATGCAGGGTCTTTATCTTTAAGCTTAAGATTCTAAATCTTTACTATCTTATGGCGATTAGTTCATCATTAGCAGCTCGAGTGGCGTTTAAGCCAAGTGGAGCCTTTGTGCCGTCTGCTTTGGCGGTGCTAGGCTTTTTACTCTTACCTTTTGGGCGACCGGGTCGCGAATTCTTAGAGTTTGACGCAGTGTTTAGACCGTGGGCGCTTTCAAGTGTCTGGGTTTGGCTGGTTTTACTCGCTGCTGTTGCTACCTTGGTCATTAGCTTTTTACCTTTGCGTATTACGCAGCGAGGTGAAGCGTTAAGCCTTATGGGTAGTCTTGGCTTTTTTTCGGGCGTAGGCTGGCTTATGGCTACGGCAACCCCTTTTGGTATGGGTGCCCTTATAGCTTTATTAGCCTTAGTGTTTGTTGTTGGCTACGGTCTGAGTGAGTCAGGGCGCATTCAGAGTGACGCGTTTGTAGCGTCAAGCATCTTGTTTGTCTGCTTGTTTATTATTCTGTTCATTCTTTATCCGCTTTTTACAGTACTTAAAAATGCAGTCATTGTGAATGGTGAGTTTAGCTTCAGTAAAGTCACTTCGACCTTATCAAGTCCAAGGTTTTTATTTATAGAAAACACTTACTCTGAGCGTAGCGAAACCTTGCTTATTACTTGGACAACCATCATCATAACTATCCTTGCGGTTACTTGGTCTGCATTTCGCAAACGAACCATAAGCACGCTACTAAGGGGCCTTATTATGGGTCTAGCCATAGGCTATTTGCTTGGGCTTATGCTCTTTGCGCGAGGTGCACTTGCAACCAGTTTACTCTTAGCTGTCGTGGTATCTAGCTCAGTAACCGTACTGGGTTTAGCTTTTGCTATGCTCGGTCAACGCTCGAGCTTTGGGTTTGTACGTAAGTCGTTGTCAGCACTGAGTTTATTGCCTATCATTACGCCTCCGTTTATTTTGGCCTTTGCCATGATTTTCTTATTTGGGCGGCAAGGCATGATTAGTAACGGGCTGTTTGGCTTATCAAACAACGCGTTGTTTGGCATTATTGGGGTGGCAGGTGCACAAATTCTTGCCTTTACACCTGTTGCTTATCTGGTTATTCGGGGTTCAGTAGCGTCTCTTGACCCTGCTTTAGAAGAAGCCTCACAAACGCTAGGTGCTGGCCGCTGGACGCTCTTTCGCACCATTACATGGCCGCTGCTTAGACCTGCTTTAGCAAATGCTTTTTTGTTAACCATGATTGAGTCTTTTGCTGACTTTGGTAATCCGCTTATTTTGGGTGGAGATAGGTTCTACTTAGCTACCGAAGTATTCTCAGCTTACGCAGCGCGTTTTGATCAAAATGAAGCGGCTGTGCTAGGCATTGTACTTCTTAGTATTGTTTTACTGATTTTTATAGCCCAACGCTTATGGTTAGGCGGCGCTTCGTTTGTCACAGTGACAGGTAAACCCTCGAGTGGTAACTTCTCACCCCTTCCAAGAACCCTAGAAGTCATATTAATCGCTTTGTTTAGCGTCTGGACAGTCATTGTTTTAGCACTCTACATATCTATTATTTATGGTTCTTTTGTAAAACTTTGGGGCATAAACAATACCCTCACTTTGCAGCACTACCGTGACTTTATGAAAGCAGGCTGGCCTGTTTTTCTTTACACCGCTAGAACAGCTGCCATTAGCGCTGTACCTGCCGCATTTCTAGGTTTCCTAATTGCTTATCTTGTAGTACGACAACGCTTCTTTGGGCGCATTTTTATAGAGTTTGGCTCTATGCTCTCATTTGCCATTCCGGGAACTGTCATGGGTGTTGCTTACATTCTTGCCTTTAATACTGGTCCGTGGCTGCTAACAGGCAGCATGGTTGTAATTGTTGTTGCCTTTGTCTTTAGAAACATGCCTGTTGCTATTCGAGGTGGGGTCGCAGGTTTATCTCAAGTAGACCCCAGTTTAGAAGAAGCGTCAACTACCTTAAGGGCAAGCTCGAGTACGACCTTAAGACGCATTTTGGTGCCGTTGCTTATTGTGCCTTTAATTGGTGGTCTTATTTTTGCGTTTGTGCGAGCCATGACAGCAGTGAGCCAAGTTATTTTCTTGGTGAGTCCAGGTAATATGCTGGCAACGGTTCTTTTGCTTGGTTGGGTTGAGCAGGGGCAACTGGGTCGTGCAGCGGCTATGGCGAGTGTGCTTATTGTAAGCATGTTGGCGGTCATTTCGCTGCTGATGCTCTTTACACGTGGTCGGGGTAATGAAGGAGTTGGCGTATGAGTGCAGCCCCCATTCGATTAGAAAACATAACAAAGCGTTTTGCTAAAGATGTCATTGCGGTTGATAAAATTTCCATGGATGTTGAACCCGGCTCGCTGCTTACTTTGCTTGGGCCCTCAGGTTGCGGAAAAACCACAACTCTAAGGATGATTGCTGGCTTAGAGCGGGCCACAGAAGGTAGCCTGTTTATTGATGGTGAAGATGTGACTCGTTTACCAGCCAACCTTCGAGATGTAACCATGGTGTTTCAGAGTTACGCACTGTTTCCGCACATGAACGTCTTTAAGAATGTAGCTTATGGTTTAGAAGTCGCTAGGCGACCTGCAGAAGAAATTAATAAACGCGTGCTTGAAGCCTTAGCTATGGTAGGGCTAGAAGGTTTGCAAGATCGCCAAACAAACGCTTTATCGGGTGGTCAACAACAACGGGTGGCGCTCGCGCGAGCGCTGGTTATGCAGCCCAAGGTGTTGCTTTTTGATGAGCCGCTATCTAACTTAGATGCTAAGTTGCGTAAACGCGTTAGGCAAGAAATAAGAGACTTGCAGCAAGACTTAGGCATTACCAGTGTTTATGTAACCCATGATCAAGAAGAAGCGCTTGCAATAAGTGACGAAATTGTGGTTATAAATAAAGGGCGTATAGAACAACGTGGTACTCCCTTAGAGCTTTATTCAAAACCCGCTAATCGCTTTGTTGCTGATTTTATTGGCTCAGCCAGCTTTCTTTCAGGTCACTATGACGGTGAAACCGTAACGATAGATGACTACAGCTTTGCGCATAAACAAGACGTTGCAGCAGGCCAAGTCACAGTCATGGTGCGACCAGAAGCTATTGTCATAGCTCAAGAAGGCCTTAGTGCTCAAATACAAAGTAGCTCTTATTTAGGTTCCATAACAGAATTTAGTTTTGCAAGCAATGTTGGTGAAATTTCAGCAAGCATACCGGGGGAAGGCTTCACTAACTTAGTTAAAGGAAACAACGTTAAATTAGGCTTTAAACCTGCAGGGATTCACTTACTTTCAAAGGAGGAATAAATGAAATACAAACTCGTAAGTCTTTTAAGCAGCATGGTGATAGCTTTCTTAAGTCTAAGCTTTGCCCAAGTCGCCACCGTAGAAGTGCAAGGTGTTGAAGCTACAGCAGCCAAATCACCCGGTTTAACTGCCCTTTTACGTGATGGTAGCGTGGGTGAAGTCACCGTCATAATTATAGCTACCGATGCAAACGGTAACCCCGTTGAAGGTGCAGAAGTAAGCTGGCGCTTAGCTAACGGAACTAACAACCCTGTCTACGCTGTAGGCTCGAGTGCCATGATGGGCAGCTTTTTAGAGCGTGTTTCTGCCCAATATGAAATTGCTATTATGGGTGGTGTTACTAACGCGGCAGGTGAAGCTTATCTGGTGATTGATTCACAAATGTCAGGTGACGCTCGGGTTTATGTAACGGTAGATGGTGTTGACGGTAAAACCTATGATGGTAGAGATATGCGGGCTGTTTGGTTTTAATTAAGGTATTAAGGTCATAGTTTAAACAAGCCTTGCTGATTTTTCCAGCAAGGCTTGTTAATAATGTCTAGATAGTCGATAAGGGTAAACAGGTGTTGCTTTATTTTGTTCTTGTTTTACAGAAGCAGCGTCTTTAGAAACGGGGCTAGCTGATGAAGCAAGTTCAGTTTGGCTGAGTCTGCCTAATTCAAAGGCTTGAAGTCGAAAGTTATCAAACTGCACTTCGGCATCTTCTGTGTAAAAACCAATAGCGCCTTTTGTGTAAGGGTTTAATTTATCTTGGCAACTCACTAGCTTTTGAGCAACTTGTCTGTTGCTACTATCTCTAATTATCCAGTAAATCTCAAAACTATCCTGATGATGCAATATACGAAAGCGATTGGTTTCACCCACCATAAAGCCTTCTTCGGGTAAAACTGAGTGCACAAAGCAATCTCCTGTTTCACTTTCCTGTTCATTCTCATCAAAACGAAAAGGAAAAAAGCGTTGCGTGCCAAAAAGCACATCGTCTGTTTCCCCATCATTATCACAATCAAAATTGGCATATTGCTTAACATTAAAAGCGCAATCATAAGCCTCAGGGTTATTGGGTTCAATTTTGCCTATTTCTAAAGGAAAAAGATTTTCAGACGCTTCTTTGACATAAAAATAATAAAAACTGTAAGGCACAACATTTTTTAATTCTTCTGGAAGCTCAGGGTCAACAAGACTTAAATTCCAAACCAACCAGCCTCGCTCCCATGCGTTAGGTTCACTCCGCAATTGTGCTTTTGTAGTCATGTCAACTTCAAACCAGAAAAAAGATGACGGAACAGCATCTTTTAAAGAAGTTGTCACTAAGCTTGCGTGCGTATGGCTAGGCGAAAGCGCAGTATCAGGTTTTAAAACCAAAACCGCATTTTTTTGTACCGTACTCACACGAACACCATCAGCATTACTAATGCCATCAAACAAAACATGATACGGCAAAAAACCATAAAGACTCTCCGTAGCATTTTCAGGCCAAGGCTCGAGTGCGTAGGTTTCGAAACTGTCTTGGGTTACGTCATAAAGATTGGCTTCAGGTAGCTTTAAGTTTATGACTGGCGTTACGCTTATGTTTATGCTGGGGCTTATTCTGACGCTTGGCGTTAAACGTATGTCTTGGCTTTGAGTGACACTGAGTCTAACCTTTATGCTTACATCTTTTGCTTCAACGATAGGGGGTGAAGATGCCTCTAGCATGGAGAAGGGTGCTCTTTGGTCTATCTGAATAGTATTTTTGCAAGCTACGATTAAGCTTAAGCTAATGAGGATAAGTAAAAATAGTCTATGGTTCATGTAAATAAAGCCAGTCTAAAAGAGCATTTTTAGAGTTTCTTAAGTATAAACTAAGCTTAAAACTGCTTAAATTAAAAAGTCTGCTTTCTCTTCTGTATTTAAGCTAGCATTATTTGTTAGACTCGAGCGTGCTTGTTGACCATCTTATTCAACCTTCTCCTTTGGCGTTACAAAGCTTTTTCGAAACACATTTGTCAACTCGTAAGTGCATGCTTCAAGTGATGGGTGCTAGTGAAATCATGTATTCGGGGCGTGCAGCCAGCTTGGCTGAGGCGGGTGAGTTTCTACTTATTATTAAGCCTGATGGTAGTTTGCAGGTGCATGATACTAAGGGTGTTAAACCTGTTAATTGGCAACCTAAAACCAATGATATTTTTGTGGTCTATGAAGCGCCTTATTTGGTTTTAACGGCCGAGCGTTACAGCCCGCAAGAGATGGTACGAATTACCTTTACTGAGCCTATGCTTGCGCAAGCTTTAGATATGCAAGAGGAGCACAGCTTTGTATTGATGGGTTCGGAAGCAGATATGCAAAAAGCTTTAAAAGCAAATCCTGAAAGTATAGAGTTGGGCTTAAGCATATTAGATGAAGAGTTAGCTACTGATGTAGGGGGTATAGATTTGTATGCGCAAGATGCTGATAATAATCTTGTTGTTATAGAACTTAAGCGCTCAAAAGCAACGCAAGAGGCTGTGCATCAGTTAGCGCGTTATGTACAAAAACTTTATTTCCAAATGCCTAATAGAACTATAAGAGGCATGCTGGTTGCGCCAGATATAAGCAATCCAGCCATGAAAGAACTCACTATGCTGGGTTTAGAGTTTAAGCAAATAACAGCTTTGCCTGAACTAAAGTCAGGCATTAGTCAACCAAGCTTATTTCAACTGCTAGCTTAACATTAGCTTTCTACGCATCATTTCTGCTGCAATGATGCGTGCGACTTAAGAGAGTTGAAATAAACGCAGTCAGTTTAGGTGCAAGCTTTTCTGATAGCCTTTCAACGATTTATCTGCGAAGCAGTAAAGCGTGTAACTTTGAATCGGATGTTATCAGAACGCCTTGAATCGGATGTTATCAGAACGTCTTGGGTCATTGCAATAAAGGCACTAAGTGAACGTCTTAGGTTTAGCATGGAACTGCCATGAAAATAAAAAAGCATAGAAGCTTACCTTCAAAAAGACTAAGCTAGCTTTAAACTAAGCTATGGACGCTATCAGCCTAGGCCCCATTGTATTATCATTTGAACGCTTTACCATAGCTGTTACCTTTGTTGTACTGGTTATAGTGGCAGAAATTTTTGCTAGAAAAGGCGCTAAAGACTTAAGTAACTGGGCAAGTAACGTTATTTTAGTCGCTTTGCTAAGCGCTCGAGTTGGGTTTGTTCTCGTTAATCTTGCGAGCTTTGCAGATCGTCCTTTCAGCATTTTTTATTTTTGGCAGGGTGGCTTTTCTAATCTTGCAGGGCTTATGGGCGCAGCATCGTACAGCGTCTGGTTTTACCGTAAAGACTTTTCAAGCTTAAAGACAATCACAAAACC
This sequence comes from uncultured bacterium, assembly GCA_964634665.1. Lineage (GTDB taxonomy): Bacteria > Deinococcota > Deinococci > Deinococcales > Trueperaceae > JAHEBB01. The sequence goes on from CAZWJZ010000001.1 coordinate 58,702, forward strand.
TGTCATTGCAGCTTTTTTGATATGGGGGGCTTTACTGGGTTTTTCTGCAAGTCAAGTGCCCGCTATTAGTGCTTTGCCAGACCTAAGCCTAGAAACCCTAAGTGGAGAAATGCTAGAAACAGATTCACTAGAGGGGCCGGTAGTGCTAAATGTTTGGGCGACATGGTGCGGCCCTTGCAAACGAGAAATGCCCATGCTGGAACGCGCTCAAAAAGAACATCAAACTATCAACTTTTTATTTTTAGATCAACAAGAATCTGCCGCTACAGTACAAGCTTATTTAGATCAAGAAGAACTCGAGCTAGAAAATGTACTGCTTGATAGGTCGGGTGAGGTGGGTAATTTGTTGCGCATTAAAGGTACACCAACCACCTTGTTTTTTAATGCTAATAGAGAACTTACAAAAAGACATGTAGGTGAACTTTCAAGGGCAGCACTAGAAATAGAGCTAAAAAAGCTCGAGTGAGCTTAATGAAAGTTTCATAAAAATGGCTTAAAGATAAAGATTTCATAGCTTTTTAATTAATCAGTTTTTTGTTAGGCTAGATGCGTAGACTAATGTTTAAGCGCTGACTCCTTCCCACGTCTTCTTATGCGTCATGCTGCATCTTCTTTACAGCGCTTTACATATAAACCAAAGCCACCCCTGCGGTGGCTTTTTCTATTCATCCTTAGGCATAGGTGATAAGCAGTCGTCAGGAATGTTTCTATAAATTAAGGGCTGATAACGCACTCGAGCTGCTAAGTCTATGAGTCGGTAGGTCCACTCAAAGCGGTTGCGCCATTGCTCTGAATTATTGGGGTAGGGCGTGTCGGGTACATTAGCAACAACAAAGCTGCAGTCAGGGCAGAGTTTATTTTTGGCGCGATTCATATTGTTCTGGGTTCGCCAGAGTTGCGCGTCGTGTGCGACTAGCACGGCTTTGTTGACATTAAAAGTCTGCATGCGTCTAATGCTGCAAACAGCAATATCCATGGTTTTTAAATCAAGCGCGTCGTTATGCTTGTCAATGCGTCTTAAGCGCACATCATTAATAAAACAGTCGCTTTGGCTAGCTTTGCACTGTGCTAACCAGACACCCTCTTGAACAAACATAAGCTTGATGTTTGGGTAGGTAGCGAGTGACCAGTCAAGTAAAAAGTTGTTGGAGCTACCAGCAATCATATTGCCACTGGCATCTCTTTCAAAGCCAAAGCCCATTATTACAACGGCTTCTGCGTTACTAGCATCCCCTTGTGGAGTTGCGCGAAAGAAAGAAGCGGGTAGTGTAAATACAAGAGCTAAGCTCAGTATGTTTAAACTGATAAGACTGACAAAGCCGTACTTAAAACGTTGCACAAACTAGTCTAAGCTGTTTGGCTAAAGTACTAGATTAACTATTTTATGCTTTTGATTAGCTGCTTAAAAGAAGAGCAGGTTTTTCAAACTCGGTCTTGGACCTTTGAAACCAATAGCAAACCTGGTAAGAGCGATATTCGCTAGAGTTTATTAGGTGTATTATCGGGTTTCTTAAGTATCTGCGAGGTTTTAAGATGCTTAAATTTTGTGCTTAGGGTGCTTTAAAAAAGGGGAAAATTGCTTCACTTAGCTTGTCAAGTGCTAAAAGCTGTGTACTTGTATACTTTTTTTTGGGTACAATAGGGTTTAACTATGGCTATAGATGCAGAAAGCCCTTGGCGTAAAGTTTTTGAAGATATAAGAGTCATCATTGGAAACAAGCGAGATAACGATGGTGTGCTGGGCAGTATTAACTGGCTTCGTAAACAAATGGAGCTTAAAGGCGCAAACCCCAATGTGGTTAGAAACATTATTTATAGAGATAAAGGCAAACTTGTTGACAAGCGTGCCCTTTACGAAACCATTAAAGAACTCTGGCAAAAACACAGTAGTCAACCTTTGCAAGTACCAGAACTCGAAGTGCTGTTCTCAACGAGCCTAAATACCGAACAAGAAATTGCTCATCTTTTAGGGCGCGAAAAAAGAAGAGCTTACAGTAGCTTTTTAAGCAATATGCGTGCCAATAAGTCCCCTAAGTTGCTTATTACAGGTAGACCGGGTTCAGGCAAAACGTTACTACTGGATTACATTCAACAAGCCCTAGAAATGCCACCTAAAGCTGTAGAACAAGTCTACCGCTTTGAATTTAGTAGCGATGATCTTGTGGCGTCCTTAAGTAAAATTGCCTTTGCGCTTGGGGTCAGCGAAGACCATTTTGAAAGTAAACTCCTTAAAACAGGCCTCTCAGGCGCTTACGCTGTTCAGGCAGATGCGCAGGCTGACATAGCTAGACTCATTCTTGACGCTATAAAACAGCAAAGCCAATCCATGGTGGTCATGATTCATATATCGCAAGGTGTATCAGACATAGATCAGCTAGCTAACTCTGCTTTAAGGCTAAATACATTAGATGTACCAAGAGTTAACGCGGCAGAATGGCTTTGGATATCTTTACTCGAGCCCTTAAGCAAACTACCCCAGTTAGCTCTTTTAGTGAGCACAGTTGGCTTAAGCACGAGGTCGCTTAACCAAATGGGTGAGTTTGAAGAAATCATTAAACTCAGCCCACCCACCACTGTAGAAGCCAGACGCTTTGTTAAGTTGCGTTTACCTAAACTAGGTAGTCACCAGCAAGAAGCTATTGTGCAGCGTGCAGGTCGTTCTTATGAAGAGCTACGAACCCTTACCTTACTGGCTGAAATTCGTGAGGCATCTCCCACTGCGCGCCTCGTAGATAATCAAGAACATGTAAAGCAACTTAGCCAGCTTTACAAAACAGCAGGTGACCCGCATTTAAGAGACTTCTTGTCAGCCTTAGCTGTCTTGTCACTACCTGAGTACCCAAGTTTTTCAAAACACGCTTTGCGGCACGTTCGGCAGCAACCCAGACCCCAAGATGACATTAATCTCATAGAGCAATCTTTTCTTGACCCTATTCCCGGTCAAGAAGAAATGTACCGTTGCTTCTCAAGACAACTTGCCCGTCAACTAAGACAAGATTCTGAGCAAGAAGCAAATGAAGGCTACAAAAAACTAAACTTAAAGGCTGCTGCCTATTACCAAAAAGATGCCAGCAAACAACCCATTGCTAACGAAGCTGCACGCTACTTGTATCATCTTTTTGAAGCCAGAGACTGGATTACTTTAGAAGCATGGTTACGACAATGGAGCATCCCTCAGTCATTACTAAGACGCCTTTGGCAAGTTGCCTTAGCAGAACTCAAAGAAGGTCAAATTTTTGAAGCCATCGCCAGACAAGTTGCTTCACACTTTGTGCGCTTGGGTAGTTTTAATCACCCAGATGCAATCAAAGCCTTTGAAGTACTTGCTGAATCAGAAGACAGTGATATTCGCTCTTGGACACTACTAAAACGCGCTGAAGGTGCTGTCTTAAAAGGCCAAATAGAACAGGCCGAAAACTTGCTTAAGGGCTGGCAAGGCTCAGAAGACGCCATTTTAGAAGCAGAATACAAACTCATACAAGCTAGCATTGCCAGATGGCGCAGTCAACTACAAAACGCAGCTGAACTCGTCAAAAACGAAGCCAAACCCTTACTTAAAACGATCTCAAATAAAGATACTGCCGGCAGACTGGTACACGCCAAAGCATCAGTCTGGGCAGGGCTTATAGCCAAAGACCAAGGTCAACTTGCAGAAGCCCTCGAAGAATTTAGAGAAGGCCATTCAGGTGACGACCTGATAGAAGCCAGACTCACCTTTCAAATAGGTGACATACAAATGAAGCTAGGCAAATTTGACCAAGCCCTAAAAGCACTAGACCAAGCCGTATCACGTTCTTATCGCAGCGAAGCCCTCATACAAGAACAAACACGCTACCTTGCCCGTCGAGGCACCCTGCACCGCAAACAAGCCAATTTTGCAGAAGCCAACGACGATTTTCAAGCAGCCCTAAGCGTATTACAACGAGAAGACGCCAGCATAAAAGGTTTAGAAAGAGACTTCTGGCTCGCCAAACTCAAAGACGAATACGCCCTATACCTACTCGCCAAAGCCGACTTCGATACAGCCATTTTTACGCTCAGTGAAAACCAAGCTGTGTTCGAACGTTACCAACGTGAAAACAAAGTAGACGCCAGCTACCGCCTACTAAGAAGTAGTCTGCGCCTAGCCTTAGCCTACGGCTGCAGAGCAACCCAACAAGCCTTCAGTAGACCCCTAGAAAAAACCGTAGACAACGCCATAAACCCAAAAGACCTACGCCACGCCCAACAACTTGTGAGTAAAATCATTAGCCAAATAGAAACTCGAGCTGACCAAAAAACACATTATTTAGACCTCTACAGGCTGGGTGTGTTAGTTGCAAGCTGGCTTGAAGCTAAGCCTGAAAATGCAGTGAGTCTTGCTGAGCAAGCTCAAAGTTTATCACCTTACGCCTATCAAAAAGCCGAAACAGCCGCCTACCTTGCGTTTGCGCAGTACCGAAACCAAAACTACGAAGCAGTCTTAAAAGCCACCCGAGAAGCCCAAAAGAACCTTCTTAAAACCACGAGTCGAACTGAAAGAGGAGACCTTGGTTTACAAGCATGGCTACTCTGGCTCGAGCAAAATGCACTCATTCATGAAGGCGATATAAAAGCTGCCGTAAAAAGCCTAAAAGGTAGCCTAATCAAAGAACTCGGGCCTTATCATCTTGTGCTTTTAAGGGGTTTAGGTGAAGCTGCTGAGGAGGTTCTGGGTACTAAAGCTAGTGCTCATGAAGCCCTAAAACCGCTATTACCTGCTGAACTCATGTCTTTACGCTTAGCTGACGCGCTTGTTTTGCAGTGGCAGCAAAGCCAAACAGCTGACTTCGGCGTAAAGCTTTAAGCCGTCACCTTTAGGTACTCGAGTGTTAAACTTGGCTTATGCCTATTGCTTGGATTGATCACATTTCGTTTGAAGCTGCTACCGGAAAACTCAAAAGTATCTATGAGAAAATAAGATCACCCGAAGGTCTTATTGATAACATTATGAAGGTTCATAGTTTGCGCCTTAATACACTCGAGGGTCACATGGCGATTTATAAGAATGTACTTCATCACAGCCGTAATACCTTGCCAAAATGGCTGCTGGAAGCAACGGGTACCTATGTCAGTAAGTTAAATGCTTGTGAGTACTGCTACCAGCATCATTTTGCCGGCATGAAACGTTTACTTAAAGATGATGAGAGGTCTGAAACCATCCGCTTAGCCATAGAAGCAGATAAGCCAGAACAGGCATTTGAAGGCCGTGAACTTGCCATTATGCGCTACGCTAAAGCGCTTACCAAAAGCCCTGAAACAATAACTGAGCAAGTGGTTCAAGGCTTGCGTGAAGCAGGCTTAGATGACGGTGAGATACTTGAGGTAAATCAAATTATTAGTTACTTTGCTTATGCTAACCGAACGGTGGTGGGTTTGGGTGTGACGACCGAAGGTGAAATACTAGGCTTATCACCCAATGATAATGATGACCCTGATAATTGGCAGCATAGTTAATATTTAGGCTAATCACTCATTTTACTTAATGAACGTTAAGAACTTACATCTTCTAGCGTGATTTAATTATAATCTAGTTAAAAGAGGATGCGCTCAAACGTTTAAATTTTT
>CAZWJZ010000002.1:0-54761 GCA_964634665.1 uncultured bacterium
GATGCTTCTCGAGTTTTAGTAGCTCTGCTTCACTTTCTTTAATCAGTTTCTTATACTCCAAACGCATCTTCCCATTATGACACTTTCTGAGCAGTTTGGTATAATACTATCGAAAAGTCCAAACTTGAGGCGTTAGCTTCTACTTAAGGTATGTCAGAACCAAGAGTAGTTGAGAATCTACATACACAGAAACTTGAGCTCCTACTCGGTGAAAGTTCGAGAATAGGAGCTATTTACAAAGTATCAAGGCATTTATTTTGTTAAATGTCATCTTTAATAAAAGCAACATCTACAGAATCTAGCTTTATGCTTTTTGAATCAGGAAGCTCGAGTGTTACTTGGGTGGGGTTAAAGTTCATGGCGTAGCTTATGTTTCCTCTTTTGCTGAGTCTTACGCCTTCAGGCATGGTGTGTAGGGGTATTTGGGCGAGTTCTAAGATGGGTTTTAGTACTAGTGTGAGTGTGTCTGCTTCTGCCCACATGCCTATGGTGGTGCAGCTTCCTTTTTTAAATAGGTTTCTGCTTATAGCGGTCTCATGTTCATAAGCTGCTGTTTGGTAAGTGGCTAGGGTTTTGGCAGTGGTGGGGCTCAGAACGTCTGCCCATGTGTGGTAAGGGTAGCTTTTATCATTAAAGCTAATGCTTTCTTTGATGCCGGGCCTGATGGCATCTACATGGTAAATGTTTACACCCATGAGTTTTGCTAGGGGGCCGGGTGCGGGTGCATGAGCAATGTTTGTGAGGTTTTTAAAGCCACTGCGGGGGCCTATGACTAAGTGATTACCTGCTTCTACGAAGGCTTCTAAATGTTTTGCTAGAGCGTCATCTACTAAGTGTAAGGCGGGTGCAACAGCTACTTTGTAAGCACTTAAGTTGCTTCTAGGGTGAATAATGGCGACATTTAAGCCCAGTGCACGTAAGGCACTGTAGTAAGTCATCATTAAGCCCCAGTAATCCCAGCCTTGTGCGTGTCTTTGTAAGTTGCTTGCCCACATGCTTTCGTAATCAAATAGCAAAGCAACATCTGCATGTAACTTAGTAGTGTTAAGGTCTAGAGACTCGAGTTCTTTAAATACTTGTTTGGCTTCTGTGCTGGCTCTGTCTTCTGTGCCGTCGTGGTTGTTGAGCCCTGCATGCATGAGTTCTTGTGCGCCTCTAGCGGCACGCCAACGAAAGTAGGCAACGACATCGGCTCCATGTGCAAAGGCTTGGTGAGTCCATAGGCGCACGGCGCCTTTAGCAGGTAGTGGGTTATTGGGGGCCCAGTTTACCTGACCGGGTTGTTGCTCCATAACCCAGAAGGGTTGATCTTTTAAGCCTACATAAAGGTCATGCATGAAGCTGATTAAATCAGGATGCCCGACACGTAAATAATGAGCTTTTACATTATCATCTAGATTACTTTGATCAAGCATGCCCAAAGGGTAACTATCCCACGTGACAATATCTATATCTTTAGCAAATTTGAAGTGATCGAAGTGCTCAAAGAACAGCATGACATTATGCGTAATGGGGTAGCTCGAGTGTTCTCTAATAATGCTGCATTGCAGTTGATTGTAAGTAATCATGCTGTCAGAGGCAAAACGATAATAATCAAGATTATGGCTTGGGTGTGCCTCTGTGGTGGTTAGAAAAGGCAGGTCAATTTCATCAAAACTTTGGTATTCCATGCTCCAGAAGACGTTCCACCATGCTTCGTTGAGTGCGTCTGTGGTGCCGTATTTTTCTTTTAACCAAGTTCTAAAGTCACGTTTGCAGTTGTCGCAGTAACAACGAATGGTGTCATGGCAGCCGTACTCGTTATCTGTTTGCCAAGCGGCGATTGCTTCATGCTTACCGTAACGCTCTGCGAGTAGGGTGGTTATGCGTTTTGTTTCTTCGCGGTAGCTTAGTGAGTTAAAACAGTAGTGCTTTCGAGATCCAAAATGTCGTTTATGACCATCTGCACCTACTTGTAAAATATCATCGTATTTGTCTATAAGCCATTTAGGGGGTGTAGCTGTAGGGGTACCTAAAACAACCTTAAGCCCTGCTGCGCCTAAAATATCAATAGAGCGGTCAAGCCAATCAAAATTAAGTTCACCAGAGCGCGGCTCGAGTCTGCTCCATGCAAATTCAGCAATGCGTACCCAGTTAATACCCAGGTCTTTCATGCGTTTAGCGTCGGGCTGCCAAGTTTCTTCGGGCCAATGCTCTGGGTAGTAACAAACACCTAATTTCATGGTTTTCCTTTGGTTGAACAAATGTGGAGTTTTTTAGAGTTTATCAGAATGCTTACTGCGGGTTTAAGAAATAGTGTATCAAGAAGATAGTTTGTTTTTGCACGATGACGGGTGGCTTGCTTTTATTTGTTAGCTGCCTTTTTAGTTGAGTTTACTCTTTGCCACCAGAAGCAGCTAAGCCTTCTATAAAGTAACGTTGCGCAAAAATAAAGACTATCATGGGTGGCAAAATAGCGACAGCTGCGCCTGTTAAAACAATGTTCGGGCGGTCTGAAGCAATGTTGCTTAGCGTAATGAGTGCGAGGGTTAGTACATGATTTGCTTCGTTACCTGCACTAATAATAAGTAGGGGCCATAAAAAACTATTCCATGCGTATAGGAAAGAAAAAATAGATAAGGTGGCTATGGCAGGCCTGCTTAGTGGCACAAAAAGTTGCCATAAGATGCGAAAGCGACTTGCGCCGTCAAGCATGGCTGCTTCTTCTATGTCTTTAGGAATGGAGATGAAGAATTGGCGCATCAGGAAGGTACCGTAGGCTGTAAATACCCAAGGTAGAATCAGTGAAACCAGTTTGTTTTGCCAATCTAAAATTACCATAAAGCGATACATAGGGATGATTAGCACTACAAAGGGAATCATAATGCTACCTAAGTAGGTTAGAAAAAGCGTATCGCGACCTTTAAAGGGAATTCGGCTAAACGCGTAACCCCCAAAAATAGAGGTAATCACTTGCCCAAATACAACTGAAAGGGTAACCAGAATGGTATTCACGAGCGCGCGGTTTAGGTTCAGATTAAAGAAAGCTTCGTAGTTACGCCATTCGAACTTAAGGAATTCTTGTTTGCTTGCTGTGCGTTCTACGGCAAATGTTTCAATGCTAGGGTTTTCAGTATCAACAAAACGATTCAGGGCACCACGGTACGCTAAGAGTAATTCTTGTTTTGAGCCGTCAGGAAGCGTAACTTCATAAACATCAAAGCTTGCTTCATTACCTGAGCTATCTGAAAGGCTAAGTTGTTTCTCTAAATCGACAGCATCATCTAAAGGTACTTGAGTTGTCAGAACACTCGAGCGTGGGTCTTGTGGGTTGATTTGTTCTGCGGTACTAAAGAAGCCAAAGCGAATGCGCTCGCCGCTGTCTATCATGTTGCGGCTTTGCCCGTCTAGGGTGAAGCTGTATAAGGCTGCTTCGTTACCGTCTATGGTTTGCGTTTGTTGACTGTAGGGGAGTAAGCGTGGCGGGTAGCGAAAGACATCTGTTGAGGTTTTTAGGGAGGTGAATATCATGTATAGAAACGGGAATATCATTAAAAAGCCGAAGGCGCTGAGTAAAAGATAGGCTAGACCTCTGCCGATAATCATTTTAAGACGCTGATTTCTTTGTTTGTTGGTCATGATTGCCTCTTAACTGTAAGCCTGTGAGCGGTTAAAGCGAAACTGAATGAAGGTAAAGCCAAAAATAATTAAGAAGAGAATCCATGCAATGGAGCTAGCGTAACCAAAATTAAATTGAAAGAAACCCTGACGGTACAAGTAGTAGACCATCGTGCTTGACTGTTCAGGAATGGGGTTAGAAGGAAACAAGGCATAAGGTTCATTAAAGACTTGTAAGCCTGTGACCATGGTGGTAATGAGTACAAAAAAAGTGGTGGGTGCTAAGAGGGGCAAGGTAACATTTATGAAGCGCTGCCAAGGGTTAGCACCATCAATCATAGAGGCTTCGTAAAGTGAAATGGGTACACCCTGCAATCCAGCTAAAAAAAGCACGGTGTTATAGCCTACAACTTGCCAAGCTGCCAAAATGACTACAGAAATAAGAACGACATTGGGGTCTGAAAGCCATAAGATTTCTTGCGGGCTTGCGCCAAACCAAGCTGCAACTTGGCTAATGCTGTAATTAATAAAGCCTGTCGTTGGGGTGTAAAGCCAACGCCAAATAAGGGCAGTTCCTACAACCGCAGCGACAGAAGGTAAAAAGTACAAGGCACGAAAAAACTTAACGCCCGGTAAAGAAGAATTCAGAATTAAAGAAATACCTAGTGCAGGTAAAATAGCTAAAGGTAATAGAAGTAAACAAAATAAGAGGGTGTTGCCTAAACTAATCCAGAAAAGTCTATCTTTAGCACCAAAGATAATACGACTATCACCAAATCTAAAGTCTCGTACAACTGCGTAGCCAAAATCAAGCGCATCTTGAGCATTCATACTCGAGTCTGTAATGGTTTTAAATTGTACTGAGAGCAGTTTTGCGTAGTTATCAACGCCAACCCAGTGGGGTACTTGACCTACGGAACTGTCGGTAAAACTTAAGTAAAACGAGAGTAGCAAGGGGGCTGCAAAAAAGAATAAAAAGCCAATAATGTTAGGTGATAACATAAACCAACCCTGCCATGCATTACGCTGTTCTGGGCTTTCACCAAAGACTTTAGCTAAGCTAAGTAAACGAAAAATAGCAATTAAGAACATAATAACAAGCAAACTAAGTAGCCATGTTTGCCAATTTGAATATTGTGATAAAACAAAATTAGCTCCGCCCAAAATGTTAGAGCGTAGTAATAAAGTAATGAGCGTAAGAGCTGCTAAGAAGAGTGCAAAGCGTTCAAGAACAAGCTTTAAAAGACCTTGGAGTTTGCCAGAAAAAAAGAACAGAGCATAAGCAAAAGCAAAGCCTAAATTCCAAAAGCCATTTGCCATAATGCCATCAACAATAAATTCGTAGCTATCGTAAAAGCCCCAGAGGCCTAAAAGGGCAAAGCTGCTAAGTGCAAAACCAGCAACATTTACAAGTAACGAAGCGTAACGCCCAAAGTTGCGTTTGCCAAGCAAGAAAATGCTACCTATAACAGCAAAGACAGCAGGTAGCAGCACAATAAGACCAGCAAAATACTGAACAGGTTTACCTAAATCAGCAGGTTTTCCCAAAATACTCAAGGTATCCATTTGAAAAATAGTTGTAGCCAAAATAGCACAGCTAATCGCTAAGACAAGATTCCAGATAGAAAGAAGATAAATAGAAGCTCGAGCTCGAGTTGTTAAGGCTTGATGCAAAGGGTCTGTAGTCATTTTTACCGCCTTTGAAGAGGGTTTCTTAAAGCCAACTGAGGCTTGAGGGATTGAGGCTTAATTTCTAAAATAAAGTGTAATAAAAAGAGCAATTCGCATGAATTGCTCTTTTTATTATTAATGTTTTGCTTTAGTTACCAAACTCTGGTGCAACTTGCGTACAAATGGTATCAGCAAACTCTTGGGCGCTTAATTCACCATTGTAAATAGAGGTGACAGCGTTACCGTAAGCAGCGTCAACAGCTGGCCAGTTGCCTGCAAAAAGAGGAGCTTCTGTACGTACATCAGCAGCAGTTGTGCCATCAATAAATGCTTGATTATTAACACCACTACCAGCTAGTGTAGCTAAGAAAAGCTCAATGGCTTCAGGCGTAGCGCGACTAGGAATGTTGGCACCTAAAGAAGCAATTTGACCTTGAATTTCAGCACTGGTTAAGCGAGTCACTAAATCCCAAGCTGCTTCTGGATTTTCAGTTTTGGCATTAACAACATAAGCACCCCAGAAAAGCCAGTTTGTGGCTTCACCACTAGGGCCAATGGGTAGTGGTGCAACGTTCCAGTTAAAGCCTGCATTAGCAATCGTACCAGGGGTAGCCCAACGACCATTAAGGAACATACCAACATTACCAGCTAAGAAAGGCGGCTCAGAGTCAGTACCCCAAGGAATAGCTGCGCCACTCTTAATAAGATCAGCTGAGAAATCTAAACCAGCAACAGTTGCTTCATTATTTAAACCACAAGCACTGTAGTCTTCATTAAAGAAGCTACTACCTGCAGCATTTACAAAGTAACCCCAGTTAGCCCACCAAGCGTTCATACCGAAGCCATAAATTTCATCACCAAGACCACTTATGTCATTAACGGCAGTCTCAAAGCGATCCCAGTTCCAGTTATCGCCACCTGGGTAGTCAAGACCTGCTTCATCAAAAAGATCAGCATTGTAGTAAAGTGCAAAGGCACTCACATCTCTTGGTAAACCCCACAGTGCGTCACCGTCATCTATAGGGGTTGTTAAGAAGCCCATAGGGCCAGCGTAAAAGTCAGTTTCATTGTAGTTAGCATCGCTAGCAGCAACATCAGCTAAGTTAAGAATAAGGCCTGCCTGAGCAAAACGAGCAATATCTGTTCCCGGAATCCAGAAGACATCAGGAGCAGTTCCTGCTTCAATTTCTGTTACCAGCACATCTTGATAACCAGCGCCCTCAGAACCACCTGGCTCGTAAACCAAGCTCACGCCATCCCAGTCAGCATCAATAGCAGCACTAGCTGACTCATAAACATCAATTTCAGCCTGATTATCAGGGCGGGTGCGCCAACGTAAACTAATATCTTGCGCAAATACTTCAGAAGCAAATGCAAACACGAGAACTAAAGCCAAAAGTTTTTTCATATCTATCCTTTTCAAAAATTACTATCTAAAAACACAATTAAATGCAAGCGACGACAAAAACTAAATCACAGTAATTACAATTAACCACCCCCTAAAAAAGCTCGAGCTAAGAAAGCTAGCCAAAGCTTAAGCATAACTAAGTAAGCTCGAGTCATGAACTTAAGCCTTTAACAGCTTGCGTACTCGAGCGTAGGATGAGTTCAGGGAAAAGAATGCGCTGCTGTGGCACGGGGGCGTCTTGTTCAAATAGAGAGAGTAAGTAAGTGACGCTTTGTTGACCTAGTAAGTTAAAGTCTTGCCTTATGGTGCTTAAGGGAGGGTCTATAAATTCGGCTTCTGGAATGTCATCAAAGCCAATGATAGATAGATCTTCTGGTATCTTGAGGCCGTGTTCTTTGAAAGCGCGGTAAGCCCCTAAGGCCATATGGTCATTAGCAACAATGAGGGCGCTAAACTTTAGGTTTTGTGCTTTGCTTTTTTCTAAGAGTGTCTGGGCTGCATGATAGCCACTTTTTACGGACCAGTCACCTTCTGCACTTAAGCTGAGCTTTAAACCAGTTTTGCTAAGAACTTGCTCTAAGGCTTCTTGCCGTGAGGCGGCAACCGCCCAATTTAAAGGCCCACTTATGCTGGCAATATGTTTGTGGCCAAGTGTCATAAGGTGCTTGGTTGCTAAGTTGATGCCGTGTTCTTGGTCAATAAGGACTGAGGCAATATGTTGCCCTTTACTAATATCTATCATGACATAAGGTGTTTGGCCAAGCTGCTCTTTAATTTTGTTGAAATTTAGTTCAGCAATAGGGGTAATGAGTAAAATGCCGTCTAATTGTTGTATATCTATATCAGCAAAGAGGTCCTCTAGTGTCTCGGTTTGAGGGTCATCAATAAAATTAATATGTAGCTTGTAGCCTTTTTGCTTAAGGCTTGCTTCTATACCTTTTAAAACTTGCCAAGGCCCATAATAGGCATTACCAAAACTAATAATGCCAATGCTATTAGAACGACCTGTGGATAGCCGTCTAGCTGCGTCATTGGGTCGGTAGCCTAATTTTTCAATGGTGTTCAAAATGCGCTTACGTGTTTTTTCTGCCACATGAGGACTATTATTAATAACTCTAGAGACCGTCTGGTAAGAAACACCGGCAGCTTTAGCAACGTCATTAATGGTTAAGGCTTTTGAAGACATAAGTAAAAAAGCATCCTTATAAATAATAAAAATTGTGACCGCTCACATCATAGCCTTGTAACTAAAGCTTGTCAATTATCAGACCTTAATTAATGAGTCTCATAAAGACGAACTATGCGATACAGATTACAATTAGAAGTAGAAAATTACTTAGCCCATTCAAAATACTCGAGTGTTGTCTATATTCGAAGCTAATTTAAAACGCTTTTCAAACTTATAAACTAGCCAAGTAAATGTGAACGCTCACTATTGTAAGAGTAGCTCTCTCTTCTAAGCCTAATAGGGCAGCTATTAACACCAAAACAGAGTCAATGGTAATCACCCCAACGCAATACAAAGAACTCGAGCACTATACTTTTGTTAAGTAACTATTCAGACTTAGGAGTCTATTAGTGGTCTTAGGGTACTATTGAAAGGCTGTCTAGGACGACTTATTTTAATGAGAAAGAGCATTTTAGTCTGGTAATTGATAAGATTTTGGGTTATTTTCTCATCTTGGAAGCTGTCCAGGACGTATTTTCTTGGGCTGAGTAGTTACTTTGTTAAAGCTTAAGTCAGACTAAGTTTGTTATTAGTTGCTGTTGCTTTGTGTTGGAAGGAATCTTAATGTCTTATTTACTTCGCGGGCTCGCCGCTAATGGCAGTATTCGCGTTATTGCTGCAGATACAACGGCTTTGGTAGATGAAGCTCGACAACGGCACAGTACTACACCGTTAGCATCTGCTGCATTAGGTCGCACCTTAACAGGTGCCCTTCTACTATCTCATGTGGTACTCAAAAATCATCAAGATAGACTCACCCTTCGCTTACGGGGTGATGGTCCTTTGGGTGGTGTGGTTGCAGATGCAGGTTTAGATGGCGCTGTAAGAGGCTATGTAAGTAACCCTAACTTAACGCTAGCTAACCGCAAAGATGGCAAGCTTGATGTGGGTAGAGCTATTGGTCAGGGTGACATAGAAATCATTCGTTCACATGCACCTTACGGTGACCCTTATAGCAGTAGCGTAAAGCTAGTAAGTGGTGAAATTGCTGAAGACATAGCTATGTTCTTAGCGCAATCAGAACAAATAGGCTCAGCTGTCCTTTTAGGTGTCTATGTTGAAGGTCAGCAAGTTAAACAGTCAGGTGGCGTGCTTTTACAAGCCCTACCAGGCGCAGAAGAAGCAGCCCTAACTTTATTAGAAGCAAACATAAAAGCTTTTGGGCAACTTACTGACGGCATGAGCCGTATGAGCATGCTAGAAATACTCAATGAACTCTGCTGGGGTATGGGCTTTGAACTCTTAACAGATGACGCACTAGCCCTAAAGTTTGATTGCCGTTGTAGTGACGAAAAGGCCTTAGATGCCTTAGCTTACTTCAGCCCTGAAGAACGCCAAGATATGATTAGTCAAGATGGTGGTGCAGAAGTTGTGTGCCACTGGTGTAACGAAAAACGTTGGTTAAACCCAGAGCAAATACAAAGCATTTCAAATAACGAAATACGCTGCCCTGACTGCCAAACCTTATGGTACAGAGAAGGTCAAGCCACCATGATGAGAGATGACGAACGTTGTTCTTGTGGTCGCTTGGTCATGTTACCCGCTTAGGTAAGATAAGCTTAAGTTGAAAGGCTGAGAACTAGATTCTCAGCCTTTTTTAGTAGTTCAATCAATTAAACAATCTTAAAGACGTACGTCTAACTTGACGTACGTTAGATTAAACGTGCATAATGGTTTATATGAAATCAAACCCTGGTGGGCAAGTAGACCCACAAAACTTAATAGGTCGCGACCAACTCATAAAAGAAATATGGGACACACTCGAGCAGCAAAGCGTAGTCATGACAGCAGAACGTCGTATTGGTAAAACAAGCATTATGCAAAAAATGCAAGCAGAACCAAAAGAAAAATGGATACCCATATATCAAGACTTAGAGAAATACAGTTCAGCACAAGAATTTGCACAATCAGTTTATGAAATTCTAAAAACCTACCAAAACTTAAGTAAAACAGCTGAAAATTACTTACAAAACCTACGCCAAGCACTGGCGGGTTTCAAGTTTGGCGACATAGAAATACCTGAAGCAAAAGATATTCCGTGGCAAAAGCTTTTAACAAGCTCAATTACAGACTTAGTAACAGACCCAGACTGGAATAAGTACAAACTTGTCTTCTTGTGGGATGAAATACCCTATATGCTCTCAAACATAAAAAACAAAGAAGGCGAAGAAGTTGCTAAACAAATACTCGACATCCTTCGCTCACTACGCCAAGAACAAAAAAACTTTCGCATAGTCATGACAGGCTCAATAGGCCTACACCACGTCATAATTGACCTAAAAGAAAAAGGCTACAGCACAGCACCAATAAATGACATGTATACAATAGAAGTTAACCCACTACATGAAAGATATGCCAAAGAGCTAGCAAAAAAATTAATAACAGGAGAAAACATAACAATAGAGGGAGAAGTTCAAGAAGAAGTCATAAGCACATTAGTTGAACAAACTGACGCCTTTCCCTACTACATACACCACATCATAAAAACGCTAAAAACAGCAACAAACCCTATAACAAAAGAAACCGTAGAAGAAGTAGTGAAACAACAACTAACAAACTCAGATGACCCATGGCAACTAAGACACTTCGAAGAACGCCTACCCACCTACTACGAAGGTGAAGACAAAATAGCTAAACTCATATTAGATGAACTTGCCGTTCAAGACAGCCCACAATCAGTCAAAGATATGCAAAAAAGCATAACAAGCCAAACAGCATTAAAAGACCTAGAACAACTACGCAAACTCTTAAGACTTATGGCGCAAGACCACTACCTAAACAAAAACACCGACAATAAATACAGCTTTCGCTTCTCACTCATAAAACGCTGGTGGAAACTCGAAAGAGACCTCTAAATGACCACCGAACCCCCAAAATACCTATCTGTCTTCACACCCAGCCAAACCAACCCAGAAGACCTAGAAGCCATATTTGTACAAAGACAAGACTACCTAAAAGACGCCATAGAACGCATAAAAGAAAGCGCAACCACAGGCAACAAACACCACCAACTCATAGTAGGCCAACGTGGCTCAGGCAAAACCAACCTAGTCACCCTACTCGTATACAGACTCGAGCAAGACCAAACACTAAAAGAGCAGTTACAAATAGCATGGCTAAATGAAGATGAAACCAGCGTAAAATTCTTAGACATCCTCTTAAGAATCTACCAAGCACTAAACAAACGCTACCCCAAGTACTACCCACAAAACACGCTAGAAGAAGCCTACGAAAAAACAGAAAAACAAGCACAAGACTACCTTGCTACAAGCATAGCAAGCAGCCTAAACCAAAACAAAAAAACCCTACTCATAATCATAGAAAACCTAGATGCAGTCTTTGAAAGCATAGGTGACCAAGGCCAAAAACAACTACGAGCCTACATACAAGAAAACCCACACTTCAGCATTTTTGCCACTGCACAAAAACTCATAGATAACTTAACAAACCGCAAAGACCCCTTCTTTGGCTTCTTTCAAACAGAACACCTACAACCCCTAAACGAACAAGAAGCCACCCAACTCATAAGCAACATAGCAGACCTACAACACAAACCCAAGGTAACAGCATTCTTAAAAACACCCAAAGGCCAAGCACGCATAAAAGCACTACACCACCTATCAGGCGGCAACCACCGCATGTACATAGTACTCTCACAATTCATAAATCAAGACAGTATAGATGCACTCGTACCACCTTTTCTAAAAATGGTAGACGAACTCACCCCCTACTACCAAGAACGGCTAAGATGGCTACCCCCCCAACAACGCAAAATAATAGAACAACTAAGCAACAGCCGAACCACCATGACCGTAACCCAACTAGCCAAACGCCTATTTGCAAGCAACCAAACAACCTCAAAACAACTACAAGAACTACGCAACAAAGGCTACGTGCAATCACACAAAGACGGGCGTGAATCACACTATGAAATAAGTGAACCCCTCATGCGCATATGCACCGAAGTAAAAGAAAACCAAAGAAACGAACCCCTAGCTATACTCATAGACTTTATAAGAGCATGGTACGACAGCCAAGACCTAAACGAACGCCTGAAAAATAAAGCTATTTCAACAACAGCTAAATACTATTTAGAAGCAGCACTTGAAAAAAGCATGTCTTTAGAAAGGAAAATTAACAAACAACTAACCCTAACTGACAAGAGCTTAGCCAAAACACTTAACTCTTATGATACGAAGCAAAGTGAGGTAGAGGCTTTTGACGAAAAGATAGCTGATTTGACCCAAGTGATTGAGTTGAAAGATGCACCTGTTGAGCAAGTAGCTATTGCACTTTTGTATCGTGGTGTTAGTTATGGTCAGCTGGGTGAAACGGATAAAGAGATAGCTGATTACACTCAAGTGATTGAGTTGAAAGATGCACCTGTTGAGCAAGTAGCTATTGCACTTGTTGGTCGTGGTATAGGCTTTTTTGGTAAAAAAGAATATGTTTTGGCAAGTCAAGATTTAAGAGCAATTATTTTAAATTACACTTCTCATTATGAGCAAGTTCAACTTGCATATATGTGCTTGGCTGAACTAGAGCTTATACAGATGCATTGGACAGAAGCGTTACAATGCATTACTGAAGGGTTGAAAGTAATGCTTGATGACAATGATTCAAGCCGCTACAACTCTCAAGATATCATTGGCGCTTTGTTTACAACGACTCAAGCTACACAAGAGCGCACAGAGCGTATTACTGAAATGCTTCAAATTTACAAGAACCATGAGCAGGCGCTTGCTTCTTTGGGGTCAGGTCTGGTCGAGCATTTGGGTTCTTTATTTCAAGCAGATGAATTACCTTTTAAAGATAATCTAGAGTCTTGGTTAGTTGCTTGGCAAGCAGCAAGTAAAGATATTGAAGGTTTAAGTGTTGCTATGCGCATTTTTGAAGTGGGTGTAGAGTTCTTGAAGTCTAAAGGTAAGCATGAAGGGGTTTTGTATACGTTGGTAGAGACTGAACGTAGTATTTTGAGGCAGGCTTTAGGGTTAGATGAAGCTTCTTAAGAATTACCTTCCTTTGTGTTAAACAAAAAACCGCAGCTTTAAAAGCTGCGGTTAGAGTTCAAGAAGCAAAGGTTTACTGAATAGCGTTTACATTTACATTACTAATAATTTCAAAGCCGTTCGGTAAACCCGCTAAAGCTTCATGTGAGAACAGCGCATTAACAGCAGTTACGTCTGTGGTTGCAATAACGTAGGTGCGGTAGCTTTGACCCGGAGAAGCAAAACGAACTTGTGCAGTCCAGTCACCTGTTGCGCTTGCTGTTATTTCTTGCTGTGGGTAAACAATGGGTGGGTTACTAGCAGGGCTTTCTAAGACCAAAAAGTAACGCTCATTTTCTGCTGTGCGGCTATTTAGGCGTCCTTGCAGTTCAACCCAGCCGTCAGCATCTTGTAGTAAAGCACCATTTGTGGGGCTCATAATGGCAGCGCGGTAATTACTAAAGTCGATTTCTGGGGTGACAACTTCAGAGCTAATGATTGGCGTTTCAACTGTGTCTAGTGTTCCTACAAGAGGCAGGCTTGGGGTGCTGCTTTCGGCTCTTACGTCACTAACTAAATCAGCATTTGTAGCGCTAGTACTAACCGTAGCTTGTATGGTGCTTGGGCGTCTACGGACATACTCATAGGCAAGTCCAAAAAGAACAATATAGGCAGCTAGTGCGATGGCTAACCAACCTGAAGGTGTAATACGTCGTTGTTGCGTCATGATGCTCCTTCTTACAATAATACGGCAAAGTGCCGAATAGCTTAAACTGATTATAAAGAAAAGCTCGAGCTTTTTGCCCTCAGGCATCACGTTTTATGGTCAACATGAAATAATTGTGAATAGAATTTTTGGTACAACTAGGAAAAAGAAAAGGTGATGTATGCAAACTGACTTAGTTATCAATAAGTCTGATATTCGTGAGTTTAAATTTACTAAGCTCGAGCCTGAACGCTTAGCAGATGGGCAGGTTCGTTTGGTTTTGGATAGTTTTGCGGTTACGGCTAATAACATTACCTACGCTGCTACAGGGCATAGTTTTAAGTACTGGCAGTTTTTTCCTAGCACGGAGGGTTGGGGTAAGTTGCCTGTTTGGGGCTTTGCGAGCATAGCTGAGTCTAAGCATGCTGAGCTTAAGATTGGGGAGCGTATTTATGGTTATTTTCCTCTAGCGACAGAGCTTGTTGTGACTGCGTCTAAAGTAACGGATGGGGGGTTTTATGATGCTGCTGAGCATCGTCAAGATTTAAATCCTGTTTACAATAGTTATGTTCGTACGCATGCAAGTGAAGGCTTTGCGGTTGAGCATAATCACTTGAATTCGCTTTTGCGCCCCATGTTCATGACTTCTTTTATGATTGATGATCAGCTTGAAGATAATGCTTTTTTTGATGCTGAAGACATTGTTATGTCAAGCGCATCTAGTAAAACAGCATTAGGTAGCGCTTTTTTGCTTAAGAAAAACCGTGCAGAGCGTAAGCCGTACAGCATTATAGCTTTAACCTCTCAAGCTAATAAAGCTTTTGTGCAGAGTCTAAACTACTACGATGTGGTTCTAACTTATGACGAATTAACTAAGCTCGAGTCTGGTCGCAAGACTGCTTATATTGATTTTGCGGGTAATGGACAGTTACGTAAAGATATTCATAATCACTATGCAGATAACTTAAAGCATAGCAGTATGATTGGTTTGGCACATTGGCAGCAGGCGGGTAAAAGGGAGGCTCTGCCGGGGGTAAAACCAAGTTTTTTCTTTGCACCAACCCAAATACAAAAACGAATGCAAGATTGGGGGCGAGAGGGTTATCAGGCAAAACTAAATGAAGCGTGGTTGGGCTTTATTGAAACGGCAGACACGTGGTTAGATGTAACTGAAGGGCAAGGGGAAGCAGCCATTAGTCAGGTTTATAAAGCTATGCTTAACAATAGTGCAGACCCAAAAAAAGGCTACATTTTAAGCTTTTAGGGTTCTTCAAAGACTTCTGTTTCATCAGGAGCATAGAAATCAATTTGCTCTAACACAGCTTTAACTATGTCACTCGGAAAGCCGCGTCTTGCTAAAAAAGCGTAACTCTTAGCGTATCTTTTTTGCGGTTCGGCTTTCAAAATACGCCACATGGTTTTATCAAGCACCCTCTGTGCAGCCTCAATTTGGCTGTGCTTATCTAAAGGCTCGAGTGTTTTTTCTATAACTTCTGTGCTGACGCCTTTTTGTTTGAGTTCTTGCTTTAAAGCGTTGCTGCCTTTGCGTTGTTGGCGGCTTCTTATGTAGGAAGCTGCGAACATTTCGTCATCTACAAATTTGAGTTCAACAAGGCGTGCCATGACTTTTTCTATGATCTCTTCTTCGGCTTCTTTTTTCTTTAGCTTGTCCCTGAGTTGCTTTTTGGTGTAGGCTTTGCGAGCTAAAAGCCACAAGACATAATTCCAGCTTCGTTTGTAGTCATAGATTTTTTTTGGCTTTAGCGCTTGCTCGGTCATTTGCTAACACAATAGCGTGCTTGCTGTCTTGCTTGCGTTATGCTAGTTAGAGTGACACTTAAAGACCGCTTTTTAAATAAGGATGAACGCGCACTTGCTCGGGCTATTTCTCTAGTTGAGTCAGCTTCGCCTGAAGGTCAAGCGTTCCTTAGGGCCTTAAGAACAGCAACCTCAAACAGCCATATTGTGGGTATAACGGGTTCACCTGGCAGCGGTAAGAGTACTTTAACGGATCAACTCATAGCGCAAGTTAGAGCGCAAGATAAAACAGTTGCCATAATTGCGGTTGACCCTACCAGTCCTTACTCAGGGGGCGCTATTTTAGGGGATCGTATTCGCATGATGCGTTGGCACCAAGACCCTAAGGTGTTTATTCGGTCCATGGCGACCCGTGGTCACTTGGGAGGCTTAGCTGCAGCTAGCTTGCAGGTAGTCGCCCTCTTAGAGGCTTACGGATTTGACTATATTTTTATAGAAACGGTCGGGGTAGGGCAGTCAGAAGTAGATATTGTAAGAGTGGCAGATACCACCCTGCTGGTACTCACGCCAGGGCAAGGTGACGGAGTGCAGGCCTTCAAGGCAGGCATTATGGAAATAGCAGATGTCTTTGCCATAAACAAATATGACCTTGCAGGCGCGCAGCGCTTAAAAAGAGAAATCAAAGCTGCCCTTGAATTAAGTCACCCAGAAGCAAATGACTGGTGGCCCATCATTCAAGAAACCATAGCTTCAAAAGGACAATATAGTGACAAGCTGTTTGAAGCTCTAGCAAAACACCATCAGTTCTTAGAAGAAACAGGCAAGCTCGAGCTTAAAAAGCGTGAACGAATGCGTTTTGAGATTTCTAGTTTACTTAGTGAGCAAGTTCGTTTGGCTTTGCAGGCTAAAGAAGATGGCTTTATTGAAGCGGTTCTAAAAGGTGAAAAGACAGTACTTGCGGCAGCGCAAGAGCTTCTTGCCTCTAAAGATGAATCTTAAGAAACACTAATTAGGTTTTGCGAAAAGGCTCGAGTCTGAAGTAGGTTAAGCTACGCCAGAGCCACTCGAGTGGGCCGTAGCGGAAGTGCTTTAGCCACCATGCTGATAGGACTAGCTGTATGGCCCAAATAAGTAGAACGATAGCGCCTTGACTTAAGCGGTTAAGGTTGCCGTAAAGCCCTAAACCAAATCCATAAAAAATAAAGGTGGCTAAGAGTGATTGAGAAATGTAATTACTGAGCGCCATGCGTCCAACGGCTGTTAAGCGATTTTGTAGGGTTTTGAATATAGAGGTTTGACTCCAGAGCATAACCAAAGCAAGGTAAGCGCAAGCTATAAAAGGTGTCGCAAGATGATTAGGTATGCGCCCTAAAAATAAAGCGTAAGCAGCATCCCAGTTATTAGCGTAGTATAAGTAAAGCCCTATAGAGGCCAAAGGAATGCCAATTAAAAAACCAAAAAGAAGCATGCGTTTATAAAAAAGATTGCTACGCTGCGCGGTCAAAATGCCTAGCGTGTAAAACGCCATGCCTAAAAGCATCATGCCAAACGCTCGAGCGAACGCTTCAAGCAAAAAAGAAACATCTAAAAGATCTTGAGCTGTGCTGCTCGCTTGATCTTCACTATCAAAGCGGTAGCTGAGTTGCTTAGAGTAAGCAGCTCTATGCACAGCAATATCTTCAGCTAACGCTTGCGCTGAAGGTGCAAAGTTTTGAATCAGTACTTGTTGACCCTCAAGATCTAAACTACTTAACTGCCTTGAAATAAAGACACTAAACAAAGAAGGTAAAAAGAAAACAAGAAGCCCTATGCTAATTTGCAAGCTTGGCTTTAAGTCTTTAAAGAAAAACAAGAAAAAAGAACAAAGCGCGTAAACAAGTAAAACATCCCCCTGCCAAACAAAAATGCCATGAAGCAAACCAAAAAGCAAAAGCCAGCCATTACGCACATAATGAACTCGAGTGGCCTTTTTGCCTTGCTGCGCTGATTTACTGAATAGCAGCATGACACTAGCACCAAAAAGCATCGAAAAGAGTGCCATGAATTTCTGGTCAGCCATAATATGCACAAAGCCATAAACAAAGCGATTTATGCCCTCACCCCCATAAAGCGTCGGGTTGTTGTAAGCCGCGTCGGGCATTGAAAAACTCATGATGTTCATGCTCAAAATACCCAAAAGAGCAAAGCCTCTTAGCAAATCAATAGCAACAATACGGTTTTTTGAGACAGAAGGCACAGTCATAACTCTATTTTTTAACCCATAGATTGCTCAAAATGCTTTATTCTCGTTACTATAGGACATGATTAAAGCCATATACCCAGGTAGTTTTGACCCAATTCATAATGGGCACCTAGACATTATTAAACGCTCGAGTCAGATTTATGAGCTTACTGTAGCGGTACTTAATAACCCCTACAAGCAAAATAAGTGGTTTTCAAGTGAAGAGCGTTTAGCAATGGTTGAAGAAGCAACCAAAGACCTGCCGAACGTGAAGGTTGATATTTTTGAGGGTCTACTTGTTCACTATGCACAAAAAAAGCATGCCCCTGTTATCTTGAAAAGCTTGCGTAACGGTACTGACTTTGAATATGAGGCGTCTATGGCGCATATGAATCAGCATATGTACGCAGCTGCAGAAACGGTGTTTTTGCTAACCAAACCCGAGTGGTCATTTTTATCAAGTAGTCGGGTTAAAGAAATTATTAGTTACGGAGTTAATGTAAGTGATTTGGTGCCAGAGGTTGCCTTAAAAGCACTAAATGCCAAAATGGCTTAATAATAGTTAAACTCTTTGGCGCCCAGCTTTAAATCTGGATCTAAGTAATTCGGTAAGCTAGGCTATGCCAACATCAACTTTGCCATTAGAAGAATTAGCAGCTTTATCAAAATTTGCCTTTGTAACCCCCTCTTACAGTGGAGATAAAATAGCTTTTTACTGGGATAAAACAGGTCGCTTTGAACTTTACCTTATGCATCTGGAAAGCAAAGAACTAAAGCAATTAACAAACGGTCAAGCACCTAAAGGCTTAAGGGCGGGCTTTGTTTGGACCAGAGATGATAAGTACATTATTTTTGCAAAAGATACTGATGGAGATGAGCAAAACAATCTCTATAGATTAAACCTTGAAAGCTTAGCTGTAGAGCAGCTAACAAAAGAAGACTCTCAGGAATACGCAAGTCAAGTTTCACCTGATAACAAAACGCTATCTGTCTTGAGTAACCGTGCAGGCCAAATGAATCTATTTAGGCTTGACCTAAGCTCCTTAGCGTATACGCAACTAACAACCTTTAAAGCACCCGCCTTTGGAGGTAAATGGAGTCCTGACGGTCAATGGCTTAGCTTTAATAGCAACGAGTCAAGCAATCTAAATAACATTGATGGTTATCTTATTAAGCATGACGGAACTGAACTTAAAAAAGTATTAAGTGTAACAGAAGGCTCGAGTGATAGTTTGAGTAGCTGGCATCCAGATGCTAATCAGCTTGCCTTTACGACAGATCGCAGTGGTAGTGACCAAGCAGGTATTTTAAGTTTAGATTCAGGTGAGATTCGCTATTTTGGTCAAGAAGGCATAGAAGAGACGGCGCAGCGCTTCTCACAAGATGGTAAGTACTTGGTAACCTTAAGAAATCAAGATGCCAGCATCAAACCTATTCTTTATAATCTTGAGACAGGCGAAGAAAAGCAACTCAAACTACCCGCAGGTATGGCGTCAGGCTCGAGTTTTGTCCTTAATGACAGTAAGTTTTTGCTTACGCACTCGTCAGCTAATCGTCGCCCTGAGCTGCTTCTTTATGACTTAGTAAGTGATAGCTACGAGGTTTTGCTAGAAGCAGATTACGGCTCTATAGACCCTAGTTTGTTTGTTAAAGAAAGCTACATTCGCTATGAAAGCTTTGATGGGCAAAACGTGCCCGCTTTACTTTATACACCAAAAAATATAGAAGGCAAATTGCCAGCACTTGTTATGGTGCATGGTGGCCCCACAGCCCAGTTCTTTAGGGGCTTTGATACCTACGCGCAATTCTTAACAAGCTTAGGCTATGTAGTTTTACAACCCAACATTCGCGGCTCAACAGGCTACGGGGTTTCATGGCGAGATGCCAATATTAAAGACTGGGGTGGCGGAGACTTAGAAGATGTCGTGGCAGGCGCAAGCTACCTTAAAAAGCTTGATTATGTAGATGAAACCCGCATTGCTGTGTTTGGCGGGTCTTTTGGTGGCTACATGAGCTTTATAGCCGTAACCAAAAAACCAGATGTCTTTAAAGTAGGCATTCCGTGGATAGGCATAACTGACCTGCACACGCTTCATGAAGAAGATATGGATCACTTCAAGTACTACTTCCAAAAGCAAATGGGTGACCCTGTAGAAGATTACGACTTATGGCGAGACAGAAGCGCCATAGAATTTGTTGACCAAGTAAGCGCAAAACTCTTAATTATGCATGGTACAAACGACCCACGATGCCCCATAAGTCAAGCACGCGTCTTCAAAGACAAGTTACTAGCCCTAGGCAAAACAGAAGGTACCGCGGCAACTGATGACTTTGAGTACCACGAATTTGCAGATGAAGGCCACGGCCCTTCAGGCGACATACAAGGAACCATAAGAACCTACAAACTGCTAGCTGATTTTATGGAACGCAGATTGTAATTACTTTTATCCCAATAAGTGTTACTTTTCCACGCATCATTGTTAGTGCAATGATGCGTGCGGCTTAGAGAGTTAAAAGAAAAGTACTTAAATTGGGGGTAAGACCTAACAGAATCGCAAGGTGTATCAATTATCAATAACTAAAGGATTACCCAGTGGAATGTACAAAAGCATCTCCCTGACATATTCCCCTAGCTAAACACTCACCCCAAAAAACAGACAAATCTCAGAAAAAAAAGATACGCTAAGCATCATGCAGTTCTACGAATTTGGTGTGAGTGAAAATATAGGATGGCTCGAGCTTATTGTCGGGCCTATGTTTAGTGGTAAATCAGAAGAACTCATCAGACGCGTTAATCGTGCTGTTATAGCTAAACAAAACGTACAAGTCTTCAAGCCAGCCATAGACAACCGCTATGACGCAGTCGCTGTTGCCTCGCACAACGGACGCACCGTAGACGCACAAGCCATAAGAGATATCAATGACATAAGACAATTACTCGAGTCTGACACCCAAGTCATAGCCATTGATGAAGGACAATTCTTAGGGGATGAGCTTATTGCCTTAGCCATTGATTTAGCTGATGAAGGTAAACGCGTACTCATTGCAGGTTTAGATCAAGACTTTAAAGGTGAACCATTTGGCCCCATACCCAGCTTACTAGCGCACGCTGAATTCATAACCAAACTCACCGCGATTTGTCGTTGTGGTCGCGCAGCTACCCGCACGCAACGCCTCATATCAGGGCACCCTGCTCACTACAATGACCCGGTCATATTAGTAGGGGCATCGGAGAGTTACGAACCCCGCTGTAGAGCCTGCCATGACGTACCAAGAGAAGCTCGAGTATCCCCTTTATTTACCGAAGCGGTGCACAGTGCAAATAGGCAAGCGAGTTTAAAAGCAATAAAAGATTAATACTTGTTGAATCATTAAGTATTTTTTAAGAAAAGATGTCTGTCAATCTTGCGTAGGGATATAATCTTCATTCATGGTGCTCCGGGAACGGGCAAATCTTCACTTGCTTGGGCTTTACAAGAAAGGTTAAAAAGTCCATGTTTTGAATTTGGTTGGATTCCTGAGTTTAGGCTAAAGAATAACAGTACGATTACTTATGTAGAAGAAGAATCACTTGCCTTTGAAAATCTCACTCTTGTTATTAAAAACTATATTAGCCACGGGTTTTGCAACATTATTGTTACCGACTTAAAGGATCGTATTGTTCAGAAGCTGTCGGAGTCTTTTAAGGATTATTCATATATTTTAATTACACTCTGGATCGATAACAATGAAGTTCTTAAAGAGCGGGTGCTTAATGAGAACCGTTCTAGTCAATTTAGAAATTGGAAGTATTCTATAGAGTTGAACGAAGAGCTGGTTGAACGTTCACTTATGGGTAGCGAAATACGCTTTAATAGTAGCGAGAAATCAATAGAAGAACTGGTTTCTGAAGTCATTAAGCTACTTTGAGCTTAGCTGCTAATTGACAATTTGATTTTTTAGAGAGAAAAACATCTAAGCTGGTATTAGTTGTATTGCAAATGTACTAAGGATTAGCTTAGCTCAAAAACTAAGGCGCAGCGTTTTCAAAACGCTGCGCCTAAATCCTTAGGAGGAGGGGAAAGGACCTAACTTTATACGCTTGCTTCTAGTGCAACTTCTTCTTTGCTTTCTTTTTCTTCAGCAACAACTTCATCTTTTTCGACACGCTCAACTGTAATAGATAAATTTGCAATGAGCGCACCAATCGCACCTATGGCTGCTAGCGTTGGTAACAGTAAACCACCTACAACACCCAGCGTTAAAGGAATTTCAAGTAGGGTTTTACCTTCTTCATTCTTAAGGGTAATACGGCGAATGTTACCCTCACGAATAACTTCTTTAACTTTACCAACAATCGCCTCACCACTCACCTTAAACTCTTCAATGGTAATGCGATGTTTTTTTTCTTCAGTAGTTACATTTTCGTTAACATCTTCATTTACAGCTTCACTATTAACCGTTTCGTTTTTAACTTCTTCAGACATAATTAAACCTCTTTCTAAAATCTTATAAAAAGAGTTTAAGCCTAATAACAGCTAAGGTCTTCATACCAAAGGGGGAGGTCATGAGTACGCCTAAGTAGGAGATAATTATTGAGATGGATATTTGCAAGCTCGAGTGTGCCTAAGATTGTATTTTGAGAAGCCTTTCTTTAAGGCTATACAGATAATGACTAGAAAAATCTTTTGGCTTAAAAGGTAAAAAGGTCTTAGCTAAAGCTAAAAGATGAGCTTAAACGTAAGACTTACGTGGTTTCAAACTGCATGCCTGACAGGCGTACTTGGTATAAAAATACCTAATGTCTGATTCGTCTGAAAATCGTGTTTTACTGCCTTGGCGTCAAGAGGCTTTTCCTGTTGATTGGGTTGCTGAATTTAAGCGTGATGCGCCTTTGCATTTAGAGGTTGGTTTTGGTGATGGGCGCTTTACGGTTCGTCGTGCTTTGGCTCATAAGGATGAGCAGTTTATTGGTCTTGAAATTTCGAGTGCTAGTTTGCAGCGAGGTTGGAAGAAGATTAACCGTGAAGGTCTATCTAATGTACGGCTTATTAAGTTGGGTGCGCAGTTTGCCGTGCGGCATTTGTTTGCAGCTGATTCTCTTGACTCTATGGTGGTTAATTTTCCTGACCCGTGGCCTAAAGAGAAGCATGAGAAGTACAGGCTTTTACAGGACTCATTTTTTAGGCTGGCTGCAACTAGGCTTAAAACGGGGGGCTGTATTAATTTAGCAACTGATCACCCTGAGTACTTAGCGTTTGCGCAAGAGCAAGGCAAGCTTAGTGGCTTTTATGATTTGCTGTCAGCAGAGCCACCTGAAGCTGTTTTTGAAACCAAATACGCCCTGAAATGGAAAGGGCAAGGAAAGCCTCTTTTTTATCAAGTTTTTCGTTATAACGGAACAAGTAGTGAAGATTACCCTATTCTTGAAAGGCCAAGCATTATGCCGCATGCACTTATACAAGGACGACTCCCCGAAAATCAAGCACTCGAGCAGCTCGAGTTTAGTAAAGTTGTGCTGCCTTATGCGCAGGGTCATGTGATTTTGCATGAGGTTATGCGTAGTTTGGGTTCAGATGAGGATATTGGTACGCATAAAGATAAGTGGATTGTTCGTGCCACGATTGATGAGCCTGATCTTAAGCAGCAGCTTCTGGTTGCGGTTAAGCGCCGTACGGATGAGGAGCTTATTGTTAGACTTGAACCGTTTGGAGATCCTGTTATTACGAAGACAACGAGGGGTGCGGTTCATGCGGTGACGGAGTGGTTACTTACTTTGCCTTCTGATATTAGGGTTTTAGAGCGTAATTACTAAGAAGGAAAAAATGAGAAGATTGGAAAATTGGGAAATTCAAAAAGCTGAGTATTATAAACGTTTTTCATTTTTCGCTTTTCGCTTTTCACTTTTCACTTTCTTCCTTCCACTTTTCACTCTCCACTTTTCACTTTTCACTCTCACTACTTTTTCCTTATGATGGCCTACAATCCTGCTGAAGTACTTAAATTCCGTGAGCAGAAAGCTTTGTTTTTTCGGCGTAATCGTAATGCTCCTTTAAGGGGTAATGAGGTGGCAGGCATGCGTTATTTTTCGGTTTCAGCTGATTATGTATTTAATGCAAGACTTGAGCTTTTTGAGGCTGAGCAGCGGGTTTGGTTGGCGACTTCTACAGGGGATGCGGAGGCTTACTTTCGTTACGCTCGAGCTTGCTTTGTGTTTGAGGCTGAGCAGCATTGCTTGACTGTCTATTTGCCTGAGGGTAGTGTGGATGCGTCTAGGGTGTTTGTGCCTTTTACAGATGCAACTAATGCTGTTAGTAGTTATGAGGGGGGGCGTTATTTGGAGGCGTCACCTGAGGGGGATGAGCTTAAGCTGGATTTTAATTTTGCTTATAATCCTTATTGTGCTTATAGTGAGCGTTTTCGTTGTCCTATTCCGCCGGTTGAAAATGCTTTGGGGTTTTTTGTTAAGGCAGGTGAAATGAATTATGAGCGATAAAGCTTTGTTTTCTACTGAGTTTTTGAGCGTGCCGCATGCCTTTAGTACGCGCTTGTCGGGTGTGAGTGAGGGTGTTTTTGCTAGTTTTAATTTGGGCTTGAGTACAGGTGATGAGCCTGAGCGGGTGGCGCAAAATAGAGAGCAGGTGTTTCGCTCTTTTGGGGTGACTAAGGCGCAGGTTTGTGGTTTGCATCAGGTGCATAGTGCCACGGTGCTAGAAGCTCGAGCGAGTTGGTTTGAGCTTGAGGCAGATGCATCTGTTACTAATGACCCTAACTTGCTACTCGTGATTGGTACGGCAGATTGTTTGCCTATTTTGTTTCATGATCCTGTTAAGCACGTGGTTGCTGCGGCACATGCTGGCTGGCGCGGTACGGTTGCTGGGGTTAGTCAGAATGTGATTCTTAAAATGCAGTCGCTTTATGGTTCTAAGGCAAGCGATGTTCATGCGGTCATTGGGCCTTGCATTAAAGGGGCTTGTTATCAGGTAGGGCAAGAAGTGATTGATGCGTTTATAAAGGCTGGCTTTCCTGAATATGTTTATGAAAGCGATGCTGAGGGGCGTTATTTGCTTGATTTGGTAAAGGCTAATACATATCTTTTAAGGCAGTCTGGTGTTACGCAGATTTATGATGTGCAGCAGTGCACACATTGTGATGCAACTACGTTTTATTCGCATAGGCGAGATGGCTTAAAGCGGGGTAGTCACTGGTCAGCGATTAAGCTAGCCCACACTTGATCTACTTTCGAGCTTAAATCGTTTAGGTCGCTCGTATTTTCTATAACAAAATCAGCACGCTTTGCCTTTAGACCTAAAGGCAATTGTGCTTTATCTCTAGCCATAATGTCTTCTTCGCTTAACCCACTGCGTTCTTGTACGCGTTTTATGCGTAACTCGAGTGGCGCTGTTACAACGAGTACAGCGTCAACGGTGCTTTCTAAGTGATTTTCGTAGAGTAAAGGAATGTCGTAAAGAATAACCTGGGGTGGTTGGGCTTGCTCTAAAAGGCTTTTTGTGCGTTTTAGGCTTTCTTGCCTGACCCAAGGGTGAACAATGCTGTTGAGTGTTTTAAGAGCCTCTTTGTTGTTAAAGACCAGTGCAGCTGTTTTTTCTCGGTTTAACTGGCTTTCTTTAATTAAGTCTGAGCCTAATTTTTCAGCTATTTCTTGCAGAACGGTTGCGTTTTGGGTGGCTTCTCTGGCGAGTGCATCAGAATCAATAAGTACAGCACCTTTGGCTACGAGTAATTTGGCAACAGTTGACTTGCCTGAACCAATATTGCCTGTTAAGCCAAGGCGTTTAGTAGGCATAAGAAGGGCTTTTCTTTAAAGGTATTTGAGACTGTTGACTAAGCTTAGGTAAATAATTCAAGGTCTTTTTATAATAACGTACTGTGCTGCTAAGACGAAACACTCGCCCTAAACTTTATGAGCTGGCTAGTGATTTAGAAGAGGCGCTTAGCATTATTCTTCAAGCTAGTGCTCAGCATGCACGTTTAAGTTCAAGCACGCTTGCATCCTTAACTCAAGTTGCCACAAAAGCCAAGCTGCATGGTGAGGCAGGCAAGCCATTTCTTGATAGTTTAATGACTGAGCAAGCTGCTTACGGGCTGCATCTGCTTGAAAAAACACGCTTGTTAGACCTAATCATGCCAGAATTAGCCCAAAATAGAGGCGTTGAGCAAGGTGGTTTTCATCATCTAGATGTCCTAAATCACTCGATAGAAGCCTTAAGGCAAGTCATTCTTAGTGAAGTAACTGCTAGTCCAGAATTACGCCTTGCTGCCTTACTACACGATGTAGCTAAAGCAAGCACCTTTAAGCTAGATGCGCTTGGACGCAGAAGCTTTTTAGGTCACGACAAAGTAGGTGCAGATATAAGTAAAACCATACTCGAGCGTTTGAACTTGCCTGTTAATAGTGACAGGGTTGCAGCTTTGGTGCAGTACCACATGCTGCCGTTACCTAAAAATACCAAAGAAGCTGAGCGTTTTGTACGCAAACGAAAAGATTTACTACCTGACTTACTGCAGGTCATGCTGGCTGACAGGCAGGCTGCCAGAGGTCGCTTGTCTAGCCCTGCAACAAGACAACGCTACCAACTGGGTATGGCTCGAGTGCTTGAGGTGCTTAATGAAGTGCCGCTGGAAGAGATTGTTTTGCTAACGGGTCATGATTTAATAGCGCAGTTTGGGTTTGCGGAAGGTCCTTTTTTAGCTGAGCTTTTAAGCTTTCTTAAGGCAGCACAAAAGGCTGGTGATATAAGCACAAAAGAAGAAGCTTTAGAAGCTGTCCAGCATTATGCAGAGAAGCAGGGTTTCTTATAAAATACAAACTGAAGTGCTTTGCTGACTCGAGTTGTTTAAGCTTTTAAAAAACAGTTTCTAAGACGTGACTGTTATCCCAAATACGAACATGGTTTTTACCATTGCGTTTTACTTTGTACAAGATGTTATCAGCTTTAGAAATCATTTCATGAGCATCTTTAGAGGCAAGATCATCACATAAGCCCATACTGAGCGTTACTTTTAAGTCAGGATGAATGTCGTGCCAAGGGAAACCAGCAATCTTAGCTCTTAAACGGTCACAAATAGGGTAAGCATCTTGCGAAGCGGTTTCTGGTAGTAACAGCACAAACTCCTCACCCCCATAACGCGCTACGGTATCTACAGAACGAATGTTTTCTTTAAATAATTTAGCGACATGTTTTAAAACTTCATCACCTACCTGATGCGAAAAGCTGTCATTTACTTTTTTGAAGTTATCAATATCACAAATCATGACCGTCATAATGCCATCAAAACGCGTGGCACGACTAAATTCTTGCTCAATCTTTTCGTTAAAGACTCTACGGTTATAAAGACCTGTCAAAGGATCTTCATTAGCTTGCTTTTCAAGCTCATTTTTAAGCGTATGCAGTTCATCATAAGCTTGCGCGAGCTTAATGCTTTTAAGCTTATAAATTTCTTTTTCTTTCTCAGCCTGCTCAACCTCATAGCTGACCCTTAAGGCATGAAAACGCTGATTAGAAATTTCATTAAAAAAGTCATCTCTTAAGTTTGAGTAAAGATGCATGTGACTGAAGGCTGATTCAAAATCATTAAGAATTTCATAGGTTTTGGCTAAGCCATAGTGCGCATTAAAGACTTCGGTTTTAGCTTTTACATCAGTGGCAATGGTTAAGGCTTCCCGAAAGACATTCAGCGCCTCATGATTACCTGCTTGTAAATAAATGTCACCAAGATATAAAGAGCTCGTAGCAAAATGCTTACGGTCACCCGCTTCTTTTTTAAGCGCTAAACTTTCCTTTAAAAACTTGATAGCCTCATCTGAATTACCAATAGCAAAAGAAGTTAAGCCTAACTCATCAAAAGTAAAGCTCTTACCCACTTTATCTTTAATGCTTTCCATGATATCTAAACTCTTATACTGATACTCAAAGGCTCGAGTATAGTTCTCAAGCTTACGGTAACAAGTACCAATGTTGGAAAAGGTAAGGGCGTAGGTGTGAGGGTCTGCATCAGGGTTTTGTTTCGCTAAGCTTTTCTCATAATGTTTTAAAGCTTCATCATGCTGACCTGTATCATCATAAATAGCACCTACATTGGCTAGAACTCTAGAAATACCAGCTTGGTCTTGCATGAGTTCATAGAGTTTTAAGCTCTGAAAAT
This sequence comes from uncultured bacterium, assembly GCA_964634665.1. Taxonomy (GTDB): domain Bacteria; phylum Deinococcota; class Deinococci; order Deinococcales; family Trueperaceae; genus JAHEBB01. The sequence continues at coordinate 27,724 of CAZWJZ010000002.1, forward strand.
TATACTCGAGTGCTTCTGTGTGTTCACCTAGTAGTTTATAGATAATGCCAATGTTATTTAGGGCGTTGGCTTCGGGTATTTTGTCTTTGCTTGCCTGATTGCTTTGGCAGAGTTTTTGTAGTTTTAAGAAGTTCTTGAGCGCTTCAGCGTAATTTCCTGATTGCCCGTGAATCATGCCTAGGTTATTGAGAGCGCGTTGCTGGCCTTCTACATGTTCAAAAGAGGTGTAGAGTTTTAGTGCTTCTTCAGAGTGGTGCTTGGCGTCTTGGTGGTTGCCGTAACGAAATTGACAAAAGCCTATGGTTATGTGACTGGCTGCTAAGCCTTGGCTGTAGTGAGCTTTTTGGGCTTCAGCCAGAGCTTGTTCAGATAGCTCTAAAGCCTGCGCTGTATTTGCGTTGCGCAATGACCAAGCTTGTTCTGTTAATTTATCTATAGAACTGAACAGCGACACAATAACCTTTCTTTTAAGCTAGTTTGTTTAGTTCCACCAAACTAAAGCAAAGTATAGAAAATAAAGTCTTTCAAGAATCTTACAAATGAGTTAAAGCTGCGCGAAAATAGATTTATTAAGAACTTATTAAGCTTTATTTGTGTACTCATTGGCTTTTTTATAGCTACGTACAGGGCTCTAAGTTAAGTAGTTAATCTAATGTCTGAAGGTCAGCTCATACCTAAAACTCACTATTGCTGTGCTGAGTTTAGTTTTGCTAGACAGAATTTCTTGGTAGTAAATCAAATCAGCTTAAAAGCCAAAAGCTAGTTAAGTTGTCTCAAACAACAACGCCAGCTAGTCTTCCTAATCTCATAATGAGAAATGTCTTTGTCACAATTATGTAAGAATGACTGCTATACACTCGAGTTTAGGGACTGTTCTTTGCTGTATTCTGCTTTTGTTTAAGCGTGCAAGGCATAGTTACGCTAAGCTTATGGCTAATGGGTAGCTCTGAAAGGAGTGCGTTATGAAGGTTCTTGTTACAGGTGCGGCTGGCTTTATTGCGAGTCATGTCAGTGAAATGCTGAGTCGCCGTGGTGATTCGGTGATAGGTGTTGATAATTTTAATGATTACTATGATGTTGCTAAGAAACTAAAAAATGCTAAAACGCTAGAAACGAAGCATGATGTTACGGTTATTAAGGCTGATATTCGTGATCGTGAGCGCATGATGGCTCTTTTTGAGGAGCATCAGTTTGACGCGGTAGCGCATATTGCAGCTATGGCGGGTGTGCGTAATTCTGTTGCAAATCCTGCTTTATATATGGATGTTGATCTGGTGGGTACGCAGCATCTCATGGACGCAGCTCGTGAGTTTGGGGTTGCCAATTTTGTTTTTGCTTCTACCTCATCTATTTATGGTGATACCACGCAAATACCGTTTGTTGAAACAGATAGTGCTGCGCAGCCACCTCAACCTTATGCTGCTGCAAAGCGGGCTGCTGAGTTACTTGGTTTTACTTATAATAAACTCTTTAAGCTGAATTTTACGGCTGTTCGTTTCTTTACGGTTTATGGTCCGCGGGGTCGCCCTGACATGATGCCTTATTTGTTGGCTGAAAGTATTTATAAGGGTAAGGAAATTCCGCTTTATGAGGGTGATTTTAAGCGTGACTGGACTTATGTTGAAGATACCGCGAAGGGTGTTATTTTGGCTTTAGATAAGCCTTTAGGCTATGAGATTATTAATTTGGGTAAAGGACAGCCTGAACCTCTTTTAGACTTTATTGCTGAAATGGAAGGCATCGCAGGTAAAAAAGCTAATTTCATTTCGAAGCCTAAACTCGAGGCTGATATGTACGTGACTTACGCAAATATTGAAAAAGCGCAACGCTTATTAGGCTTTAACCCTCAGGTATCAATGCAAGAGGGTGTAAGGCGCTTTTGGGATTGGTATGTCGCTGAGCAAGAGAATTTAGTTTTGGTTTGATACAGTAGGCCTAATGCCTATTTCTGATTACTTAAAAAATATGAGAGCGCATGTTGGTCATGCGCTCATTCTTATGCCAGCAACAGCAGCCCTTATTTTTAATGATGAGGGTGAACTACTTTTGCAAAGGCGTAGTGATAATGGTTTGTGGGGTTTACCTGGAGGCGCCATAGACCCTGGTGAAGACGCAGCTTTAGCAACTATGCGAGAAGTCTACGAGGAAACAGGTTTAAAGGTTAAACCCGAGCGCTTAGTTGCCGTTATTAAGCACCGAAATACTTATCCTAATGGTGATGAAATAGAAGTGCACATAAGCACTTTTCGCTGTAAAGTACGCTCAGGAAAGCTTGAAAGTCTAGATGGTGAATCTTTAGAATTACGCTACTTTAATGTAAACAACATGCCCGAGTCAAAAATGCTCGAGCCTTTTCCTAAAGAAATTTTTGATTTTGAGTATGAGGCTTGTTATTTTGCTTGGAATGACGCTTGGTTGCTTTAGGGCAAGCAAGCGTTTTAAACAATTTGCAGGGTAGTAACAATAATTACAATAACTGCTACTAAGCTTAAGCCAATACGGTAAATGCTTTGTTGTAGTAAGGGTTTTGTTTTAAAGTCAATGAGCAGTAACCAAGGTGCTAAAGAAATAAGAATGACGCTTATGATAGGTATGGTTGTGTAGATACTTAACCAAGGTAAGGTTAACAGTAGCGTAATAAGGGGTGTGATGCTGGCATTTAGCCCAGTGGTTTTTGTTAACCAAGCTAAGACCATAATGGCACCTAAACTTGCCGCAATTGCACCTGTGAGTTGTGCCATAACCAGTGAGTGTGCCAGTACAACCGCAATGGCAGAAGCAGACACAATAAAAACTAAGCCTGTTATAGGAATGGCATTTTCGCGTGACGCTGTGCGTTCTTTTCGGCTGAGTAAGTCAAGGGCAAGCCAAAAAGTGCTAATCACTAGTGTTGTAATGAGTAAATTAGTGAAGGTTTGGCCCGTGCTCCAGCTTCGGTTTGGAAAAGGATGATTAATAAAAGGTTGAAACAAACGAACCAGTAAGAGGACTAATAAAACAAGTCTGACGGCCCAGCGAGCAAAAATATTTTTTAGCCATAATTGCTCAGCGATACCTAGTGCGAATGCTGCCACGGTTATATAAGGAAGCCAATGCTGAATGCTTACCGGGGGTACTCTAAAGCCACTTAAGCCACTAATGCCAAGAAAGCCAGCTAAAAAGCCGACTGCTAGAGATATGCTTGTTGAAAATTTAAGTTTGTCTTTTGTAAATAAATAACAAAGGCCTGCAATAACGGCAGGAAATAAAATACCACGCAAAAAGAAGCTTATCAGAACAGAAACTGTCATGGGATTAAAGGGAAAGGGAGGGGGTTTCCCTCCCTAAGTTTCTTTACTGGCCTACGCCTTCGAAGCTAAGCATTATTCTTACATCAGAACTAGCAGCTTGAAGTAGGTTAGTCATGCCATAATCAGTACGGTCAATATCAAACTCTGTATAAAAACCAACAAGAGGTGAGCCCTGTTGATTAACAGCTTCACCTGTTTTTTCAACCATAGTTGTTACTTCATTGGTGACACCATGAATAGTTAAGTCACCTACAACTTCATACATGTTTTCTGTATCTGTTGCGCTAATGCTTTTACTTACAAAAGTAAGGGTAGGAAACTGAGCAGCATCAAAAAAGTCAGGGCTTCTTAAGTGGCCGTTACGTGCTTCGGCATCAAAGTCACCTTCTTTATCAGGGCCTGTATCAACACTCTCGGTCAAAATAATAAACTCAATGCTGCTAGCAGCAAGGTTATCTGCATCATAAACAACAGTTGCGTCCATTTCATTAAAACGGCCAAAGGTATAAGCAATACCTAAGTGGCTAGCGCGAAACAAAGCATGGGTATGGACGCCATCTATACGGTAAGTGGTTTGCGCAAAAGCTGAACCTAGCAGAGCTAAGAGACCTAAACTAATGATGATATTGCGAAGGGTTTTCATGATTTTCTCCTTAATAAAATGGTACTCGAGTTTGAATTATGTCTTTAATACTGATGAAGTTAAGTTAAGTAGTTGACAGAAACTATTTCCAGGGTGTCATTCCTCCTTAAAAGGTAGTATAAAGCTCGAGTTTATATAAGCCTAAATAAGAATATGCACAGCGAAGTAAATAATAAAGTAGTCTACAATTCAAACTATCCTAAGTGTGCTATGCTTAATAGCCTAGTTATGAGCCAAGATACCTATTGCCCCGTCTACGAAGCCATTAATTTGCTACAAGAAAAATGGACCCTTCATATTGTTAGAGTTCTTCTAAAAGAACCTTTAGGCTTTAATGAATTAAGTCGCGCAGTAGGTGGCGTAAACTCAAACACCCTCGCTCAAAGACTCGAGCATTTAGATGAACTAGGTGTTGTTGAAAAAACCATTATTTCCATGATGCCCCCCAAAACCAGCTATTCTTTAACAGAAGCAGGTGTTGAGCTAAATGAAGCTGTTGATGCTATAGCGCGCTGGGGTGCAAAGCACATGAGTTTAGAATCTGACAGCCCAAAAGAAACCTGCGTGTAGCTTTACCAAAAGCACGTATTTAGTAGGCATCTTGACAGACAACAGCAGCATAAAAGCTAACAGTACAAAAGCAGATTAGTTCAGGTTTAGATTGAATAATTTTTTACCTCCGCTAATAGGTATGCGGTTACCTAAATTTTAGATGCATTTAATAAAAAAAGAGCCACAGCTTATGAAGTAGGCACGCCACCAAGAAGCTCTTCAGGTTCAGCACTACCCCCATCAGGCTCAAGACTCACCCCAATAAACGCATAAGCCTCATAAGGAACTTCTAAGAGCGTCCTGTCAGACAAACCCAAAGAAACCCGCTCACCACTAGGACTATCGCCCCAAGCCTGATAGGTAAAGCCTCTGCTAGGCGCAGTGCGAAAAACAAACAAAGCCCGACCATCTGACAGCGTTAAGACGCTACCTAAACGCTCACCTTGCGCGTCAAGCAACTGCTGCGAACTCACATCGGGCCTAGATAGCCAACCCGCAACCTTACGCTGCTCAGCTTTAGTCACTAAATAATTTTGACGCTGCTGAAAACCCCACAAAAGCCCAGAGGCAAACAACAGTAAAGAAGCAGCCATAGCAAAAGCCTGCCAAGCAAAACGCTTAGGTTTTAAGCTGATAACATGAGTAGCTTCAGACCTAGTAGGTTCAGAAGGTTCAGCAAGCCTAGCTTGAATAGCAGCCCAAGCACCCGCAGGCGCCAGCACTTGAGGTGCAGATTCAGCCAAATGCACAAAACTAGCTTGAAGTGCATGCAACTCAGCAAGACAAAGCTCACAACTAGACAAGTGAAGCTCGAGTGTTTCTTGCTCTTTGCTACTAAGCTCATCAAGGGCGTAACTTAAAAGAAGATCAGTAGGATGACTCATAAACTCAACCCTTCTTTTAACTTGAGTAGTGCTCGCCTAAGTCGACTTTTAATAGTACCAAGCGGTAAACCTGTTTGTTCAGATAAATCATGATGCGTAAAACCCTGAAAAAAAGAAGCCTCTAGCAAATGCCTATCTGTTTGATTTAGTTCACCCAAAGCTTTTTCTAAAAAGATACGCGTATCATGATCTGCGCTGTTAGCCTCAAAGGTACTGGCAGGATCATGAATATCAAAATCATTGTTTGATTTCGGGCGACTTTGCTTAGCCCGCAAGCGCATACGCGCTTCATTACGCGCAATCGTATAAATATAAGCTCGAGCTGAACCAAACTCAGGTTTAAAGCGATCAGCATGTTGATGAAGTTTAATAAAGCAGTCTTGCAGCACTTCTTCAGCGTCCTCACGGTTCTTTAGCATTTGCAGAGCTAAAGCATAGACATTATTTGCTAATAACTCATAAAGTTCAGCAAATGCGGCCTCATCACCTAATTGTAAACGGATGATAAGCTCTGATTCTGTATCCATACCCCCCTATCTAACCATATGTACGCCAACTGCGTTTAGATGCATGATTCTAAAATAAAGCCAGACAAATGAAAAAAGTAACATCTTAAAAATAAAAGCTAAGCACTTTTAAGCCACTGATTAGAAAAAGAAACTGCCAAAGGTAAATTCAAAAATGCTGATAGTAAACATGAAACTTAAAAGCAATAAACTTAAACTCACAGGACAATAGCAAACATTTCAACAAGGATTAAGGTATCGTAAACCCAGATAGTTATTAGCAGGAGGCAGACCCCATGCTCAGTTTTGAAAAGATACAAAGAGCACAAGAAACCATAAAACCCTACATCAAACGCACCCGCCTAGAACACAACCAAACCCTAAGCGAACTCTTAGGCACAAACATCTACCTAAAGCTCGAGCTTTTTCAAAAAACCGGCTCCTTTAAATCTAGAGGGGCAATAAGCCAGTTTCTTAATTTAACGAAAGAACAAAAAGAACGCGGTGTAGTAGGGGTGAGTGGTGGTAATTTTGCGCAAGGTGTTGCTTATGCGGGTCAGGTTTTGGGTGTAAAAACACGCATTATTATGCCTGAAGGTACTCCTCAAAATTATATCGCTGCCACTAAAGCTTATGGTGCAGAAGTAGAGATAGCAAGCAACATAGCTGAGGCATTTGCAAAAGCAAAAGCCTATGGCGATGAAGGCTTTAGTTTTGTGCATCCTTTTGATGACCCTATCCTGATGGCTGGCAACGGCAGCATAGGGCTAGAAATCATGGAGGATTTACCTGAAGCAACTGATGTTTTTATTAGCATTGGTGGGGGAGGCCTCATGGGGGGTGTGAGTAGCGCCATTAAAGCAAAACATCCTAATGTGCACATTTGGGGTGTTGAAACCGAAGGCGCTGACGCTATGAGCTTAGCTTTAGCAGCTAACAAAATTGTAGCGGTAACCCCAACCTCACTAGCAAAAACACTAGCTGCACCTTACGTTTCAGAAGCCACCTTAGAGCTTGCCCAAAAACATCTTGAAGCCGTCTTGCTAGTGCCAGACAGAGAAGCTTACCATGCGCAAAGATTACTCATGGAGCGCGCTAAAATTTACCCTGAATTAGCAGCCTCATGCACGCTAGCTGCTGCCAAAACCGTAAAAGAAAAACTAGGCGAACATGTGGTGCTCATTATCTGCGGAGGGAACGTATCTTTAGATGACATTGCCATGTATCACAGTAAATTTGAAGCTTAAACTTTAAGTAGAACGTCTGAACGCAAACAATAGACTAAGCACAGTCTCAGAGATCTAAAAGCTAGAAGCTCGAGTTTAGATAAAGTAAAGATAGGCAAAGGTCTGCTTAACATGTAAGAATAGTTCTTATGATTGATTTACGTTCTGATACGGTTACAAAACCTACCGAAGCTATGCGTCATGCCATGGCTAACGCTGAAGTTGGTGATGATGTTTATGGTCAAGACCCTACAGTAAATCGCCTTCAAGATTTGCTGTGTGAAATGACCGGCTTTGAAGCTGCACTTTACATGCCTTCGGGTAGTCAAAGTAATCAGGTGGCCCTAGCTGCACATGCGCAACGCGGCTATGAAGTTATTTCACCTGAAGGTGCACATATTTACGAGTATGAAATAGGCGCCATGTCAGTACTTAGTGGCTTAGTACCCCGCTTAGTTAAAGCACCCTACGGTATTCCTGAAGTGAGTGACATTAAAGCAGTAATCAAACACAATATTCACCAAGCACCCACAGGGCTCATAACGCTAGAAAACACGCATAACAAAGCAGGCGGCACTGTAGTACCCCTAAAACGCTGTCAAGAAATAAGTGAGCTTGCCAAACAAGAAAACTTACCCTTTCACCTAGATGGAGCTCGAGCTTTTAATGCAGCTGTAGCGCAAGGTATTTCTTTAAAAGATTTTTGTGCACCTTATGACTCGGTTTCATTGTGCCTTAGTAAAGGTTTAGGTGCGCCTGTGGGTAGTGTTTTGCTGGGTTCAAAAGAGTTTATGCTTAAAGCCCACCGTTACCGCAAAATGTTTGGTGGTGGCATGCGCCAAGCTGGCATTATTGCTGCTGCTGGCATAGTGGCTGTAGAAACCATGATTGATAGACTCAAAGAAGACCATGAACGTGCTCATGGTTTAGCTGAAAAACTAAGCAACATAGCTGGCATAAGCATAGACTTAAAGGGTGTACAAACCAACCTTGTTTACTTTGATGTTGCTGATGCCCCCGCACTTATAGAAAAAATGCATGCCAAAGGCATTCTTGCTAATGCCATGTACGCCACCAAAATACGCTTAGTTGTTCATCATCACATAACAGATGAAGACATAGAAAGCACAGCTCGAGTTATTCAAGAAGCACTCGAGCCTGTTGCTGCTTAACCTTAAGGAGATAAATGATTAATCCAGAAGCTTTTACACGTAACCTCATGATGCACCGCTCTGCCCTTTTGGACTTGTTAGATAAAATTCCTGAAGATAAAGAAGACTTAGTAGCTTTTGAAGATGGCATGACCATTGCCAAAACGGCTTATCATATTCTTGCTTCTGCAGAAAGAAGTGCAGGCATGATTATGCCTGAGGGCGCAGTAAAGCCCGAGCCGAGCGCTAGTTTTGCAGATACCAAAGCAAGATTAAAAGCAAATACTGAGATGCTGCAAGCCGCTTTACCTAAGCTAAGCTCAGAGCAATTAAACAGTTCAGTAGAAGCGTTTGGTGGCAGAAAGATGCCTATGTTTGGGCTATTAGAAATCTTTAGAGATCACGAAGTACACCACAAAGGTCAACTCTGGACCATGGCAAGAATGGCAGGACTCGAGCCTGGCATGTTTATGAAGCTTGGTTAACGTGTCTGGTCGCCAGTATCAGCTGAACTTTTCACCTTCTACTTTTCACTTTCTACTTTTTGCGTTCTTATGAAACGAGTTTTTCTACTCGCTCATCCTGCAGGTCATTCGATTAGTCCTGCTATGCATAACGCTGCGTTTAAAGCTTTAAAAATTGATGCGTATTATCAAGCTTTAGATGTTGCTCCTGAAGCTTTGAAAACGGTTGTTGAAGGCTTTAGAGAAAAAGATGTCTTTGGCTCAAATGTGACCATTCCTCATAAGCTAGCTGTTATGCCTTTGATGGATGAACTAAGTGACGCAGCTAAAGCCATTGGCGCAGTCAATACCATCATTAATAAAGAAGGTAAATTACTGGGTCACAATACAGATGCAACAGGCTATATTCGAGCCTTAAAAGAAGACGCAGCTTATGGGCTAAAAGGCAAAACAGTTGTCATGCTAGGTGCAGGGGGCGCAGCCAGAGCCATTGTTTATGCACTTTTAAAAGAAGGTGTTAAGTGCTTAAGTGTTTATAATCGCACTAGCGAAAAAGCGCAGGGCTTAGTGACAGAGTTTGCGCATTTAGGCCCTATTGATGTTGTAACAGACTTAGCCAATGCTGCACCTCAAGCTGACCTAATTATTAATACAACTTCTGTAGGTATGGAACACAAGGGGCAAGACCCAGATGTATCACCCATAGCTAGTGACTTGCTACCCAAACAAGGCTTTGTGAGTGACATTGTCTATAGACCAAGCCAAACCAGACTTTTAAAAGATGCCCAAGCTAAAGGTCTAAAAACACAAAATGGTTTAGCCATGCTGATATACCAAGGTGCTGAATCGTTTGAATACTGGACCAAACAAAAACCCGACGCACAAATCATGTTCACAGCTGCCCGCCACGCACTAGACTCGAGTGCTTGATAGCAAAATCTAAACTGACTCTTAAGCTGCTAGCACCTTACTTAGCGGTTACTATTTTTTGCTTGGGCTATCAAAACGCATGGTTAAGCATTTTGGTTTATCATGCTCAAATTTTGTTCTGGTCAAAAGACCAAGCCAAACTGCTTCTTAAAGGCTTTACTAAGCAAGGTTTTGTTAGTTTTGCGCTACCTTGTTTAGCTACGGGGCTTATGGCTTACTTCTTACTACCTTTTATGTACCCTGAAGCTGCCTTAGCTGCATGGTTAGCTAGCTACAAACTTGAAGGGCTTGCCTTGCTGCTTATGATTCCTTACTTTGGAGTTATTCATCCGCCTTTAGAGCAAATGCATTGGGCTGAGTTAAGAGAAAACCAAGGGCTTTTGGCACACGTGTGTTTTGCTGGTTATCACGCAATAGTTTTGTTCAGTTTACTCAATGCTATCTGCTTAGCGTTGGTAGTCGTAGTTTTGCTTAGCGTGTCTATGCTTTGGGCTTGGATGCATAAACGCTACCAAGGTTTAGCCATTCCTGCCTTAACGCACATCTTTGCAGATGCAGGGATTATAGTGGCAGCATTCTTTCTTGTAAATTAAAAGCCATCACAAAAATCGCTTTTCTTTACGCATTACAGCTTTATATCCGAATCTTGCTTTAGAATTAGATAACTTTAAGAACGCTACAGGTAATCAATAACCAGCACTCGAGTGCTTTCAGGTAGGTTCTCTTTGGTTATTTCAGCGGTATCAGAAAAAGCAAAATCAACGTCACTATCATCAAAGTGACTCAAAAACTCTGCAATCCAAAAAGAATCACGAGGAATATAGCGCAGGGTTCTAAAATGCATAGGAATAAGCAGTTTAGGCTTGACCTCTTTAATGACATCCATTAAGGCATCATGCGCAATCACAGGAAAACCACCCGCCAACGCAAGCAGAACATCAACCCCACGAAAAAACTCGAGTTGTTCAGGGGTAAAAGGATTGCCCGTATCTCCCATATGACCCACACTTACACCGTCAACCGTGAAGCGGTACATACCGTTATCATCAGGATGCTGACTAGGATGATCAACATGCTCACGTGATTCAACCGCTGTAAAGGTTACGCCGTGAGCTGTTTGGGACACGCCACTTTTAGCAAGATCAAGCGCAGTAATAACAGTCGTACTTTCCTTTTGAGGTACTAAATCAGCTTGGCAATGAAAACTATCATTATCTGAAGAGCGAATAATAATGTCAGCCGCTTCAGGAAAAGGTTTATAGCCTGAGGTTTTTGGGTCATAAGGGTCAGTTACTATAAGAATGCCTGAGCTTGTGCGTATGCCAAAACTTGCCTGACCATACCAACTAATCTTCATACTTTGCCTTTCAAGCTGATCTTGTTTTGTGCCTTAAATTAGCATAAATTCTTCTTGATTTAGGTTATGAACTTAAGCTTTTGCTTTAGCATCAAAGCTAATAACAACTTTACCTCGAGCTCGACTTGTTTCAAGGTAAGTAATTGCCTCAGGAATGTCAGTGAAGGCATAGCTTTTATCGATAACAGTTGTAACTTTGTCAGTTTCAAAAAGTTCATTCATAAATTGCAAATCCGCTTGCTTCACTTTAGCAAGTACGGGAGCTATCTTTTGCCCACTTGTAAAAGAACGCCACGACCCTAAGGTCATAACTTGAAACATTCTTGCAAAGGTTGTAAACCCAATAACCACAGCTCGACCTTTATGTTTTAAGGCACGCTTGTAGTCTGCCACTGAGCAATTACCCACAGCATCAAACATAAGGTCATAGCTATGAGCACTTTGACGAAAGTCTTCTTGTGTGTAATCAATGACCATATCAGCACCTAAAGAGCGCACTAGTTCAACATTGCGTGTACTACAAACAGCAGTAACATGAGTACCAAAGAATTTAGCAATTTGAACAGCAAATGTACCCACACCACCTGACGCACCATTAATAAGCACCTTCTGACCCGCTTGAATCGCACCATGATTACGTAAGCCTTGCAAAGCGGTAAGCGCAGCCACAGGCACAGCAGCAGCTTGCTCAAAAGATAAACTGCTGGGTTTTAAAACCAAGCTACTCTCAGTTGCACAAACATAATCAGCAAAGCCTCCCCTCATGACATCTCCATAAACCTCATCCCCAACTTTGAACTGAGTTACGTTTTCTCCTACAGCCTCAACACGCCCAGCAATGTCTGCCCCCAAAATGCTGTTTTTGGGTTTAAACAGACCAGACTCGAAACGCGCTAAGAAGGGTTCACCCCTCATAGCATGCCAATCAAGCGGATTTACAGATGCCGCTTTAACTCTAATAAGCACCTCAGCCTCTTTAGGGCTTGGTTTTTCTAAGTCTTGTAGCTCGAGTACCTCTGCTGAGCCATACTTAGTATAAATATACGCTTTTATGATGAGCCTCCTTACTTGCCTTGTTGATTTATGCTACAAGTACAAGGACTAAAAAGCTTCCTACGAAAGTTGTGTATTTGAGTTCTAAATTGCGCATAGTAGTTGCCAACTGCATCCACAAAGACTAACAGATAAACTACAAGCCAAGTTATCTTTTTTGCATGCCAAGTAGCTCTTCACCTTAGCTTTATGATTGAGTGTTTAAGTAACAACAACGCTCGCCTTAGCGTATTTTTTATAAAGCTTAGTTTGCATGATTTCTTCTATACGATTTACTGCCGTATAAATGTCACTAAATGAGGTGTAGAGCGGAGCTACGCCCAGACGAATATTATCAGGCGGACGAAAGTCGGGAATAATATTTTTGTCTTTAATCATGGCTAAATCAATGCCAAGCCCTTGCGGATGCCCAAAAGAAACATGTGAACCACGCCATTGCGCTTCGCTGGGTGTTTTTAATTTAAAACCATACTGAGCTAGTTTCTCTTCATAAAGCTTTATGAGGAAAGTAGTCTGCTTTATGCTTTTTTCCCGAATGGCTTTCATACCAACCTCAATCAGAAGGTCAATACCGGGCTCCATAAGCTCTAAAGAAGCAACGGTGGGTGTACCTGTTAAAAAACTTTGCAAGCTGTTATCAGCCTCATAACTCAAGGCAAAATCAAAAAGGTTTTTCTTGCCCATCCAACCCGGAATGGGGTTTATAAGTTTATCTTGCAGATCTTCACGAATATAGATAAAGGCAGGTGCACCCGGACCACCATTAAGATACTTATAAGTACAGCCAATCGCTAAATCTGCATTGGCTTTATTTAAATCAATATCAACAGAACCAACTGAGTGACTTAAATCCCACAAGGCGAGCGCACCCACACTATGCGCAGCTGCAGTTAAAGCTTGCATGTCATAAGTGTAGCCACTCTTAAAAACGGTATGCGTTAGGCTAAGCAATGATGTACTTTCATTTAAACTTGCCTTGATTTTTTCAACAGGCGCATAAATGCCATCTTCAGAACTAACAATTTGCATGTCATGATTTTTATCTAAAATATCAATAGCACCCTGCATGACATAAAGATCAGAAGGAAAATTAAGATCATCCGTCACAATGCCTGTACGCTTTGTTTGATGCCTAAGGGCAGCAACAACCAACTTAAATAAATTAATGCTGGTTGAGTCTGCCACAATAACCTCATGAGGTTTCGCACCAATGAGCTGAGCAATCTTTGCGCCAATACGTTTAGGCGCTTCAAACCAACCCTCATTCCAACTGCGAATTAACCTGTCCGCCCATTGCTGTTGAATGAGCGTATCAGCCTTTGCAAGCGTAGCCTTAGGAAGACGACCCAGAGAATTACCATCTAGATAAATAAGATCATCATCAGGAATAACAAAATGGTTTTTATAAGCTGCTAGTGAATCATTAGCATCTTGCTCTTTAGCGTAGTCACTGCTCATCATTATTTCACCTATAACTTAGAACGAATTTCCCACAAATCAGGAAAAAGGGGCTTCAGGGTAGCCTGCAAATAGTTTACGCCACTCGAGCCACCCGTTCCTAATTTATGACCAATGGTTCTTTCAACCATTTTGACGTGCCTGTAACGCCACTCTTGCATGCCTTCATCAAAGTCAAGCAGATTCTCACAAAGCGCAGCCAGCTGCGGATTTGTGTTGTAAATAGTTATAAGGGCAGTTTGCATAGCTTCATTAGGGCTTAACGCCACCGTGAAATCTTCTCTTGCTTCTAACGCGTAATTGTGCGCTTGCAGCAAAGTAATAAACGCATCCCAAAGACTAGCTTCTTTAAAGCGCTGCTCAAGCTTTAAGCGACCCTCACTACCCTCAGGATGATGATTCAAAAGCGCCTCACGTTTATAAGCAAGTAAAAACTCGAGCTCTCTAAACTGGTAAGATTGAAAGCCACTACTACTACCAAGCCGATCTCTAAAACTATTAAACTCTAAGGGGGTCATGGTTTCTAAAATATCCACTTGTGAGACAATGGTTTTTAAGATGCTCAGCATGCGCTTTAAGGTATGCATTGACCTTGTTACATCTTGCTTATTAAAGAGCGTTACAAGGTAATCGGTTTCATGTAGTAGTTGCTTGAACCATAATTCGTAAACCTGATGAATAGTTATAAATAAGAGTTCATCATGTTCGTCTGATTCGCAATTCTGCAGGCTTAAGAGCTCATCTACAGCGAGGTAGCTGCTGTAGGTAATGGTTTTGCTACTGTCAAGATAAGTGTTTTTTGGCATAAGTTCCTTTAGTGCTTGCTTAACGATAGCTGCTAACGCTAAGAACGAGTATATAAAGTATTTGCGGGCATGTTTTCTTCACAAGCATCTAAACCTAGACTGGAGTATACAGCCTTAAACGTTACTTTAGCTTAAATTCACCAAGGCTTCACTTACCTCCCAGAGTTGTTTTTGAACTAATTCATCATAAGAAAATGCACTCGAGCGTTGCTCTTTACAATCAACAAAGTATTTGCCTGTTACACCTTCTACATCAGGAGAGCTTGCTAAGTAAATGCTTGTTTTTGCGCCTGTCTCTACATCTTTTGCAAAAATGTTAATGAGTCTTTTAAGGATTTTTCCAAAGATGGGAATGCTGTCTGCACCAATGTTTGTTGCAACAAAACCTGGATGTAATGCGTTCACGGTAATGCTTGTTGCTTTGAGCCTTCTAGCAAGTTCATAGCTAAACATAATGTTAGCGAGCTTTGATTGACTGTAAGCCTTCATAAGGCTATAGTTTTGTTCAAAACCAAGATCATTAAAATCTAGGTCTTTTACACTTTCATGAGCATTAGAAGCAACATTAACAACACGTGCTGATGATGACGCCTTAAGTCTATCTAGTAGCAACTGTGTTAGTAAGAAGTAGCCCAGATGATTAACTGCAAAGGTACGTTCAATCCCATCTTCTGTTTTTTGATAGGAAGTGAATATACTACCTGCATTATTAAGCAAAACATCTAAGTGAGTATATTTTGCCTTAATTGCCTCAGCTAAAGCATGCACCTGAGCTTGAGAAGCAAAATCACAAAGAAAGTAACTCACATCAGCATTAGGAGCATGCTCGATTAAGTAATTTAGCGTTGCAAGAGCTTTAGCTTCTGTACGTGTTGTAAACAGAACTTTGTGGCCTTGTTCAGCCAGAACTCGAGCGCTTACTTTGCCTATGCCTGAACTTGCGCCTGTTACAAGAATAGTCTTCATGGTTTCTAGTGTAAGGTTTTTTTTCGGGTTCTGTCTTTAGGGTTTTTGTAATGCTTTGTCTATCATTCGTTTTTTAAACATCTTTTTACTTAGCTAGCTACTCTAACTAAACTCGAGTATGGCTTTAATCTGCTTTTCAACAACTCTCCACTGTGCTGTTGAAGCTACAACCAATTCAAAATGCCCTGAATTATCTAAGCTAATAAGTTCAATCGTTTCAGCTCGAGCTTTTGCTTGCTTAACGTAGTTTTCAACATAGTCATGCGGTACCGTGTCATCTTGCCTGCCGTGTATAAAGACTTGCTTGCAATTTAAGGGTCCAAGCTGTGCAGGTGAGCCCTGCTGGTATCTTTTGGCTTGCTCACTTGGCGTGCCACCCATAAGCTGTACAGGGGCAGCGTCATCACAAATTTCTCTACGCACAGCCTCAGCTAAGTCAGGTATGCCTGCTAGGGAAATAAAGCCGGTTAACTTTAGGGGCATTTCACTGTAAAGCTCACTGTCTGCACTTAATTTTTCTCTAGCAGCTAACCAGTGAACCAAATGCCCACCGGCTGAGTGACCCACAGCAACAACACGCGAGGCATCAAGTGAGTACTCTTGAGCAATCGTTCTTATAAAATCGGCAGCTTTAGCAAGATCTAAAAAAGTTTCAGGATAGCCGCCGCCATTACCAATACGCCTGTACTCAATATTAATAACAGCTAGCCCTAAGTCACTAAGCGCCTTTGCCGCTTGACCAAAATAATCTAAGCTAACGCGTGAGCGCCAGCAGCCCCCATGCACCAAAAGTACAATAGGGGCAGACGTTTTGCTTTCTGGTAAGTAAAGGTCAAGAAATTGACTTTCATTAGAACCATAAACCAATCGAGTTGAAGCGGATGCTTTAGCTAAGGCAAGTAAATCTTGAACGCTCATCATAGTAAGCACAGTTTACCTGCATAGGTGCTGTAATCAGGAAAACTGATTGTCTAATATTAGGTTTATGCGCCTTCATATAATTAAGACGAGTTTCCTATTTTGTAAAAGACTAGAAAGGTAGGTTCTCAGGGTAATTTTAGGTTGTAACATTAAAGCTCTACCTTTGTTTGATATGAGTCAGGGAGCTACTACAAAAAAGAGGATGCAGACTAAGGTGTCTGCATCCTAAAAGGCTGGTTCTAACCTGTTTAGCTAGGTAATTGAGTGAAAACCAATCCTATTACCCTCAGTGTCTTGAAAGAAAGCAATAAAGCCATTTTCACCAATGCTCGTTTTTTCTGCTAAGATTTTGCCACCTGCTGCTTCCACACGGCTTAAAGGTACGCTTAAATCTTCGCCGCCATTTAAGTAAACAACACTACCAGAGTGACTTGGCTCATAAGCCATTTCAGCCCATTTAACCAGAGCGCCACCCACACCGTCACTATAAGGTAAAAAAGCCATCAGTGAACCACCCTCGTTAAGCATAGCTAAGTCATCTGCTAGTAAAACGCTACAGTAAAACGCTTTTGCTCTATCCATATCGCTAACAGGAATTTCGAACCAATTAATTGCACTAGCCATTTTTTGCCTCCAAGATGAACACCTGAACTAAGGCGCCTGCTGCCCCTTTTGTTCATCTACTTAAATATTAAGGCATGCTAGTGACAACGTTATGTCAGTAGGAAAAAGAAGATTAGAAAATTCTTTTTACTTTCTACCTTTCACTCATAGCTCATTGCTTTTGCTATGAATACCGCAACTCAAGACCCTTATTAGACTGCTCTAATTGCGCATTACAACCCAAGCGACGCAAAGACACAAACAGCATTAAAGAAAACAAAGGTTCAGGCTTCAACCAACGCAAGCCCGTAACACCCAAATAAACTCGAGCTGCTCTTTTTAAGCGTAGTAAACGCCACTCGTAAATAGGTTTAGATGCACTTTCTTCAGCTAATAAAGCCTGTACTTTTAAACCATCAAAAATATAATAAAGAGCCAAAATGAAACTTGGAAGCATCCAAACACAATCAACAACAAGTTCACGAAAAAACACCATAAAACGATCTAAGCGAGGGCTACCCCGCTCGAGTACAATCTGTGACTCCCATATTAAGCGTTCTTGCTGATTGGGTGCTTCTAAACTAAGGATTTGCTTAAAGGGGTTACAACGCTTCAAAAACAGCTTGAGTGTTTCAGTGCAATTAAGCTCTTGTGCTCTAGCAAACAAATCATGCTGCGTGACACCCTTAGCTATAAGTAAGTCAAAATCAAGGTAATCTTGCGCTTTTAAAACCCAGTTATCAGCTGACCAACTACGGCTCATAACTAGCCCTACCAGTACCGAATCAACAAGGTTAGGTGTTAATACTTGCACACCCTCCCAGTCACGCAGTTCAGCATGCTGCCACACTGATTTCGTAATGGCAGACTGAACACCCTGACGGGCATTTACTACATGCGTAACTTGAGCATGCACATCAAGCCGAATAGGGTAAGTCTCATGCTCCAAATGCAAAACCTCATGACTCACATGGGTTGCTGATGCTTTACTGGTTTCAACACCTGCCCGCCAACTTACCCGCCAACCCAAAGACTCAGCTTGCAACACCATAGCGTCAACATCAGCAGCATTAACCAGCAAATCAACATCACCATAACGACGCTTTGCAGCCACATCATAAAGAAACTCAGCTAAGAAAAAGCCTTTAAATACCAGCACATCAACATAAGCATCTGCCCAAAGTTCAAACAAAGGTTTCAAACTCGCTTTTACCTTAAGATGATTCATGCTGGCAAACACAAAGTCATTATGCAAAGCACTACGCTTAAACTCGACTTCAGGCAGCACCGCATAAGCATAAGCAGCTAACTTATGCCGCCTTAAAACATCAGCATGAGGCGCAGCCAAAACATCCCCCAATAAGAAAAGCTCGAGCTGCTGTAAGTCTTCGGTGGTGTTGCTATGTTTTTGGGCACGTGGATGACGTAATGTAAGCATAGTGAGTCCCTTAAGTTGTTTTTATTAGTATGTACTTAATGAGTATTTTTTTCAGTGACCAAAAAGAGCATCCCCAGTTGAGGATGCTCTTTTTGTAATAAATTCTAAATAGATGCTTACTATACTTTTGTAACTTGAGCGTTTTCTAAATAATCAACCCAAGGGTTTTCAGGGAATTCTTTTAACCAGTCTAGTTTTTTGAAGTATTTACTGCAGTACCAGCAGGGGCTTTTGTCGTCTTCGTTGACACCATTTGCAAAGTGGGCCTTTTTGATTCGTTTTAGTTTCTCGTTGCCTGCTACGAGTTTTAAGAAGCCTTCTGTGAAACTCATGCTTTCTAGGTTGCCTACTATGTCGTCTTGGCTGGCTATGGGGCCGTGGCTACTTAAGTGACAGCATTTGGTTATGTTGCCTTGTGAGTCTATGTTGACTTCCATCATGTTTAGCGGTGCGCAAGGAAAGAGTTGCTCTGTGCTAAAGCCTGGTGCCATGGCTATGGGGAGTGTTTTGGCGTAGTCTGCTTGTAGTTGCCAGATTTGTGCTTCTAGGTCTTTGCGTTCTGTTAGGCTTAAATCCCAGCCGTTGGCGGTTGTTATGGGGGAGTGCATAAGGTGCCCGAAGCGCAGGCCGCTGCTACCTAAACTTTGTATGAGTTCAGCGAGGTCTTTTAGTTCATGTTGATTGTGTTTGGTTATGACCATGTTGTTTGTAAAAGGAATGTTTAGGTCTTTGGCTAGCTTCATGGCATTTATGACTTGCTTATAAGAGTGCTTGCCGCGTAGTGCGCCGTGGGTTTCTTGACTGGCACCGTCTAGGCTGAAGGTTATTTGCTCTAAGTTAGCTAGGTAAGGCAAGATTTTTTTGTGGGAGCTTGCAAAGTTATAGCCGTTGGTAACAAAGCTAAAGCGGTAGGTGTGGGCTTTGACTTTGGCGAGAAGTTCATCGAAGTACTTGTAAACGGTGGGGTCGCCCCCTGTGAAGGTAAGGTGTTCAAAGCCTAGGCGTTTTGCTTGATTAAAGACGTTTTCTAGTAGCTCTAAACTTAAGTCATCATTGCCACCATGACGCCCTGAGAAGCAGTGCTGGCAGGCTAAGTTGCAGCGATTTGTGAGTTCTATGACAATGCGTTTACTCATCTAGTTTGGCCTCTACTAAATTGCTTACAAGGGCAGGCTTTTCTAAAGCGTCAGGTGCTAACAGTAATTCATAAGCTGTGGCTTGTTGAAGCATTTGACTTAAAACTTGTAGTTGAGCTTTCGAGGTATTTGCATCTGTCATAATGCCAGCACTTTGTTGCGCGAGTAAAATGAGGGCTTGAGTTGCGTTTATTTCAGCTAAGCTTGTTTTTGTGCTTAAACCTAAACGTGGAAATAAAATTATGTTAGGCGTGCAAGTAGCAGTAAATCCGGCGGCAAACTCAGGGTTTAAATTAATGACTTTTTTGCCTTTAGGATCGTCAAACTCTAAACTTGCATCTTTATCATTAAAAGCTTGAAACACGTCAGGCATAACTGAGAAGCCCTTACGAAAGGCTAACGCTTCAACTTCATTTTCTGAGGCTTTAAGTAAGACAGCATCATCAGATAAAAACTGCCAAGCTGAATTAATTAAATTAAGCGTAGTTGTGGTTTTACCAGAACCACTCGAGCCAACTACAAGTAAGCCTGTGTTGTGTTTTTTGAGTCCGCAGGCATGTAAACCATAGAGACCTTGGGGTCTTAGTAGCATGAGTATGCTTAGCATGATGAATTCGCGTTGCGCGTAGAGGCTTTCATGCCAGAAGTAATCTGATAAGTAAGCAGTTGCGTGTAGTGTTTGGGTATCTAGGTTGAGCTGTGATGCGCCGCAGCTTAAGTAAAAGCCTGTTGTTGTTTTTAGGACTTCTAGACTGCCAGCACTGTAAACAAGGTCACCACTTGGTTTTGAAAAAGGTTTATCTAGTAGTTTAATGTCTGAATTTGCTTGAGCGTAATCACATTCAGTTAAGACAAGCACACGGTTTAATAAGTAGTCAAGTTTGCTTAAACTAGCGTAATCTCGACCTGAAAAACGCAGGTTCACGGTGTCTATTTGGTAGAAGCGTTGGTAGTCTTGCGCGCTTGTTAAGGTATCAAGAGGTGTTTCCCAGACCATCATTTACTCCGCAAAGAACCAAGCTGCGTCACTAGGAACAGCTTTGCTAGATAACTCAACGGTTTGAAAGATACCTGACTTATCAACCAGTGAAAACAAAGCTGTATTCCAACCCTGAGTTAACTGAAGGTCATAACGAAACACACCTGGAACACCGCCTAAAGGACAGTCACCAGAAATGCTTGAAGCAGAATTAGCATAAATGTACTGCACGTAATAATCACCTACTTGGCTTAAGCCATTCTGCATAACTGCTTCAGAAGAAGCCAGTGCAACCAAACCCGCTGCATCTTCACCGTCAACAGAGACAGAAAAGGCAGAAAACTGATTACTACGCAAAGCACCATTAGTCATAGTCAGCGCGTCACAAGCAGCTAAAGGCTCGAGTAGGTCATTAGTAATGCTGGTAGATAAATTAACTTCAAAAATACCCGTGTTTGTAAGTTGACCTGACGCAATAACGCCTTCTTTATCTGCGTAAAACATGGCATTAAGCGCTGCGGAACCCGCAGTCCAATTTTTGAGTTCAGCCTGAATAGTGTACTGAGGTGATACCGAAGTGCTACAACTACTTAAAAAAATACAAAATAGAGCAGCTAAGAAAGAGTAACGAAACATGCTTTGCTCCTAAAAGAAGAGAGATGGGAGTCTTAATCTTCTAACTTCAGTGTAGGTAAAGACACAGCCTTTTTAAGGTACGCTCATCACAAGAAAAAGCCTTAGGAAGTCTGATCGTACTCTGCTAGGTCAGAATTATAAAGCTCTACGACATTTATAATTCAGCTTAGTAAAAAGCAGCAAACAGTAAAGCTAAAAGCTAGTCTAAAGAGATAAAGCGCTCGAGTACTCGAGTGTTTGCTAAGTTGCTTTGAAATACGTCTGCTAGGTTGGCTACGGTTTGAACTTGCATGTCGGTATTTTGATTAGGGTAGTCTTCATTTTGCCATGTTTCATTCCACCATGAGAAGCCTTTAAGGCTATCCCAGCGGTTAGATAAGATGGCTTTTAGAGCGTCATCTGCCCAGATGGCAGGGTCCCCTAGAGGGTTAGCTGCGGGCGCACCAAACTCTAAAACAAAGACAGGTTTAGTGTTACTTAAAGCATTAAATCTAGGAATAGCAGTGTCTAGCGCTTCGGTAAAATCATCCCAGTAATCATCAAAAGGTGCTTGAGCTGCATACAAAGAAACACCAAGCCAGTCCACAACATCATCACCAGGGTAATAAGCTTCAAAGGTATTCCACGGTTCTTCAGGGAAGTCATAGGCATTTACGTGAAACACCCACGTAATATTGCTTGCCCCTTGAGCCTTTATGGTACTAACAATATGACGATAACTTTGTTTAAATAAGTCTGTATCCTGCTGATTCTGAGCACCACTCCAAGAGAACCAATCCCCATTCATTTCAGCTCCCCACTCGACAATAAGTGGAGATTTAAAAGCTGCCGCGGCTTTGCCCCATGCTTCTAAATCGCTATCAAAAACACCATTTACAATATTCTCTAAGCTAAAAACAGTCTCCTCAGTATAAATTTCAGCAGAGGAGCGCAACATAAGGCGAATAAAAGGAACAGAACCGCTATCCTTAATCCAAGATACGGTTTCTAAAGGAAAACTACGATTTTGATACCAGTTATGAGAGAAATAAACCCAAGCTGCTTTACGACCCACCGCAGTTTCATAAGACACTAAGCCTTCAAGACTAATGTCATCTTCTTCACCACTGACCCCACCAGGGTAAACCCCATGATAATACTGACCCTGCTCAGGTAGCGCCAAGCCAAAAGATTCATTAGCCGTTACATTTGCAGCGTTGCAAGCAAGCAAACAAACAAGAAGCAAAACAAAACTCAAATAACCCTTAAAAACAGTGAAGAAAACCCCTTGTAAACTCGAGTGTCTAGTCATGAGATGTTTGCTTTAAGCAGAGTCAGGTTTCTATGGGCATAGTGCATAACTAAAAACTCGAGCTTAGCTAACTTAGCTAAGCTCTTGAATTTTACTGTAAGCGACTTCTTACATAATCAGCTAAATCAGCTACGGCAACACGCTCTTGATTCATACTGTCACGATCACGAATTGTTACGGTATCTTTAAGCTCTGCTTCACCTTTACCAATGGTGTCAAAATCTACCGTAACGCAAAAAGGAGTTCCTACTTCATCATGACGACGGTAAGCTTTACCTATATTGCCCGTATCTTCATAAAAAACACGTCCAAAACCAAGAGCCTGCAAATTACGTTTTATCTCTTTAGCTTTGCCAGTAATATCCTCATCGTTTTTCTTTAAAGGAATAACAGCTACCTTAATAGGGGATAAGTGAGGTCTAAGCTTAAGCACAATACGTGACTTACCATCCCCTAAATCTTCATCGGTATACGCTTCTGTTAAAACAGCCAGTACACCCCTATCAACCCCAGCTGAAGGCTCAATAACAAAAGGCACGATAGGTTTATTGGTATCAGGGTCAGGAATGGTTAACTTAGCTGTACTATCTTGATTCTTACCAACCTCAGCAGTTAAGTCCAGCGTATCTTGATTTTTGCTATGCGAACCCAAATCAAAATCAGTCCGATTTGCTATACCCTCGAGTTCCTCTAAACCATGCGGAAATCTATACATAATATCAACTGCTGATTTTGCGTAGTGCGCTAAGTCAGCAGGCGTTTGCTGATACAAATCTAAGTTATCACTCTCTAAACCCTGATCTCGCCACCAAGCAAGCCTATCTTCAATCCACTGCTTATGCATAGCTTCATCTTGACCTGGTTGCACAAAATACTCAATTTCCATCTGCTCAAACTCACGAACCCGAAAAATAAAGTTACGAGGCGTAATTTCATTTCGAAAAGCTTTACCAATTTGAGCAATGCCAAAAGGTAGTTTGCGTGAAGTTGAATCAACTACATTCTTAAAGTTCACAAAAATAGCTTGCGCTGTTTCTGGCCTAAGGTAAGCGTAAGATTCATCATCTTCAACAGGACCCACCGTTGTTTTGAACATCATGTTAAACGGTCTTGGTTCCGTCCAGTTACCCACTTTGCCATTCTCAGGGTCAGCCACTTTAGCAGCATTAAGCGCTTCAGAAGCTTTGGCAGAATCTTTCATTATATGCGCAACAAGAGCATTAATATCACTAGTATCTTCAAAATCTACCAGCTCAGCTAAAGCTTTTAAGGTAGCTTCTTTCTGATCAGCAAGCAAATGATCAAGACGATAACGCTTTTTACTCTCACGATTATCTACCAGCGGGTCAGAAAACGTAGCCTCATGACCTGAGTGACGCCAAATAAGACGATGCGTCAAAATAGAAGCGTCAAGCCCCTCCATATCATCACGCTCATAAATAGTGGCCTTCCACCAAGCTGCTTTTAAGTTGTTCTTAAGTTCCACCCCGAGTGGACCGTAATCATAAGTACCTTGCAGACCACCATAAATATCTGAACCTTGAAAAATAAAGCCTCTTCGTTTACAAAGAGAAACAAGCTCATCCATTGTTTTTGCTGGCATAAGAACCTCCGCATTGTGTGCGCTTTGCACCAAAAAATCCCTAGGTGACAAAGCACCTGGGGACGAGTAAGCCTGTGGGTTTTTGCTTAGCCGCGGTTCCACCCCAGTTCCCTATAAGTAGGGCACTCAGAGAAATACGCTTTAAAAACGTTACTGCCTTTCGCACTTGTTTACCGCTAGACTCTCACCATCGCTAGCTCGCTTTACTGCTATTAAGCAGCTTGGCAACCTTAGTGCTACTCATGTAACCGAGCGCATGACAAATTGTGCCAGAAGAACAGCAAAAAAGCAAGAGCAACGCTTTGGCTATAGAGGTATAGCCTTTTAGTATCAATGCTTTCTGTTATCTTCAATAGCATGAAACTTACCCCCTGCACTCCATGGAATCAGACTCAGCGTAATAAAACTAGGCTTAATGATAATACCCGCCGTATAACGGAGTTAGTTTGTCCTTAGTCGGAACAATCTTGAACCAGAGGTGTTATCTTTGATACTTACGTACTTTATATTTATAATCGTTTTACTCTTTTAGTTCAAGATTATTTACTTGGGTTCGTTCGTAAAATAGAAACAACCCCAAGTGCTACTTAGGGTTTTTTGTTGATTTTCTTTTGAGTGGTTTTGGCTTAGGTTTAAAATCGCTAGTATCTTGGTCGTTGTGCATATAAACTTGGGTGTTCCAAGAAACTTAATACCTTTTTTGTAGCATTGACACCTAGCATCAGCATAGGCTTTTTGGTTTTACTGTTTGAGTTGGGGTGTTCTAAGGAGAGTTATGAATATGGTTTTTGCTTTTTTTAAGCCTAGACGGCTTTTGTTTGTAAGTGTTTTGGTTTTGCTTTCTTTTCTGCCTTTAAGTTTTGCGCAGGCACCTGTGCTTGTGCAGACAAATGCGACTATTATGCTTAATGCGGTTAAAGATGGTATTTACGGTAGTTTTATTGCCTCTGCGAGTGATGAGTTTAAGACTAGCTATCTGAAAGAGTATTTTGATGTTGTGGTTGAAGATCACTCTGCTAGGCTTGCTCAGGGTTATGAGGCTACCTACCTTAGTAGTTTGAATATTGATGGCTATGTTGTTTACTTGTGGAAGTTGAGTTTTCAAGATGGTGGCGATGATAGTTTGCTTAGTTTGAGTGTGCAGAACGGCTTTGTTGTTGGCTTTTTGATGCAGTAACTTAAATCTTAATTGTATTGATGCGCAGAAAAAACTTTCTGCGCTTTTTTATTGACTATAGAAATCGATAGCAGCTCTGCTACAAACCGGAGAAGTTTACCTAAGTACCTGTTTGCAAAATGGAAACAAACTCGAGTGGAACGAGTAAGGACAAGTAAACTCAGTTATATTGCAAACGTACTATGGATTAGCTTAGTGTCTCTGTTTTAATGATTTAAGCTGTTTCGATAACATTTGATTTAAGCTGTTCCGATAACATTTGATTCAAGGTCACAGTATTTATCCTTGAATAGCTAGGCGTGGGAGTATTTTTGGTCAGAATACTTTTAGAGGAATGAAGATGCTATAATTAGGCATGCCTAATTATTTTCTTAGGAATATTTTATGAAAAAAGCTGCCGTGAGTAGTTCAATGGAGGATTACCTAAAAGCTATCTTTGAATTAGGTGAATCTACAGTTAAAACGCAAGATTTAGCAGCTGAGCTTGATGTGAGTTCTGCTAGTGTCACGGGCATGATTAAGAAGCTAAGTGACCTTAAGCTGATTGATTATGAGCGCTATTACGGCGTTAGTTTGACAAAGGCAGGTCGACTTATTGCGCTTGAAACGCTGCGCCATCATCGGCTCTTAGAGACTTATTTAGCGCAAGCCCTTGGTTACGCATGGCATGAAGTTCACGCGGAGGCTGAACATTTAGAGCACCATATTAGTGAAGCCTTTGAAGACAAAATTGCCGATCTTTTAGGTCACCCAAATTATGACCCGCATGGTGACCCTATTCCGCAAAGGGATGGTACGGTGCCACAAAGTCTAGGTAGACCTTTACCGGAATTTAGTGCTGATGAAAAGCTAATTATAACTAGAGTAAAAGGTAAAGAAGCTGAGCTGCTTAAGTATTTGGCTGAGCATAAGCTGGTACCGAATAGCAACTTAGTTATAACGACCAAAGCACCTTTTGATGGGCCAATTACAGTGACGTGTGAAGGCTCGAGTGTGGCTTTGGCGTTTGCGGTTGCTGAGCGTCTTGAGGTTGAAAAACTTAGTGTGCTTGACAAGTTGAAACAAGCTGTTTAATATTTAGGCATGCCTAAATATTAGTTTAGGCTATGGAGGTAAGCAATGAATAGACGGATTCTGATGGGTCTTAGTTTTGTTTTTCTACTAAGCATCTGCGTCGCTCAAGCGGAACCCAAAGTTGTCGTAACTATAGGTATGCTTGGTGATATTGTCAAAGAAATAGGCGGTGACTGCATAGATGTTGAAGTCATGATGGGCCCAGGCATAGACCCACACTTATATAAAGCAAGCGCAGGCGATGTGCAAACGTTGCAAAATGCAGACATTATTTTCTACTCAGGTTTACACCTAGAAGGACAACTTGGCGAAGTCTTCGAAAATTTAGCTCAAAAACGACCTGTCATAGCTGTAACTGAACGCGCTGTACCCGAAGAAAGCATCATAAAAACTAGCTCAGATTACGGTGTAGACCCACATGTCTGGATGGACTCGAGTCTTTGGGCACAAACAATCGACGTAATTGCCGAAGAACTAAGCAAACTCAAACCTGACTGCGCAACAGACATAAACACTCGAGCGCAAACTTACAAACCACAACTCTTAGCTTTGCATGACTGGGTGAAAACGAGTATTGCTAGCATTCCGGCAGAACAACGCATTTTGGTTACAGCGCATGATGCTTTCTTTTACTATGCTAAGGCCTACAGCATAGATGTAGCAGGCATTCAGGGTATATCTACAGAATCAGAAGCAGCTATTGCAGATATTCGTGATACGGTAGATACCATAGTAGAACGCAATGTCCCTGCGATTTTTGTTGAAAGCACCATTAACCCGCGCACTATAGAAGCTGTCAAACAAGCGGTTGAAGACAGAGGCCAAAGCATCGTCATAGGTGGTGAACTCTTCTCAGATGCTATGGGTGAGAGCGGTAGTGCAGCTGGTACTTAT
>CAZWJZ010000003.1:0-25597 GCA_964634665.1 uncultured bacterium
AGTTGTTGAGATTTTAAAGGCACATGGTGGGCGTCACATTAGCTTTTATGGACCCATGAGTATAGAAAATTTTTAAGGAGCATAAGTATGATAACTAAACCGCTAGCCAAGGCTTTAACTAAACATATTGAATCTGTTTGAAATCGTGCTTTGAACTTGCTTTTGGCGATTAAAACAGTAGATATGAAAACCCTTAATGGTCACTTAAAAAGATGCCAGATACTTGCTTTAGAAGCAAAGCTCTTAGACTCAAGCAACTACTCTCTAAACTAGAAACCTTGGCAGTTGATACGACAGTAAGCGCTAATACTTGAACGCAAAACCGTGCCCATAGCAACTTACCCAGCACAAGGCTAACAATCAAGGTCTTAACGAAACAAAGTCTGGAAAAAATTGACATTAGCAAAGTTGAAAACAAGACATTAGGACGTCGTAGATTACTTGTTAAATCGTCTTACGACTCTGGATATTCGATTATTTGGAGGTAATCAAATGAGAATTGACCCATTCGGTATTTGGGAAATCATAATTATTGCGGTTGTCATCTTACTCATTTTTGGTTCAAAACGTTTGCCAAAAATGACAAAAAGTATCGGGCAATCCTTAAAAGAATTTCGTAAGGGTGTTAAAGACATGAAAGAGGAGTTTGAAGAAGCCAAAGACGATAAGCCCATTAAAGCGGTAAGTAACAAAAAAAGACTCGGTGACTAATTAAAGCTTTAGCACCTCTAAATTAAAAAGAAAGGAAAGATGATTGTGGCACCTACAAAGATGACTAGCAAAAAGCTCTCAAATAAGCAGATTAAGCAGGCAAATAGTTTAAAGCTAGATCAAACCTTAGATGCTAGCTTTCCAGCTAGTGATCCGCCTTCTTATACACTTGGCAGGGCCAAAGACTTAAGAACAGAAGACGAGCCGAAACTAAATGCGAAGCCAGTCCCCATCAACCTTAACAACCGTAATTTTAGCTTAACGGTAGATAGTTTAGATGTCCGTGGTTATAAAGTTGAAACTAAAGATGGTGAAACGCTTGGTAAAGTTAAAGATCTACTTGTCTCTCAAGATAAGCACAAAGTCCGCTTCTTAGAGGTTGTTAGCGACAGTTTTTTAGGCCTAGACGAAAAAACATTTGTGATTCCAGTTGCATTCATAGACCAAACTTCAAACGCTAAGGTGTATCTAAAATCGATTAATAAAACGATTCAAACGATGCTTGAAGCACCTACTTACGCCCCTGAGATAATGTAATTACAAAGACGCAGGACTCCTATCCACCAAGTATACAGAGTGCTATTAAAAAATAGAGTTAACGTGCTTTGACTTTCTTTATTAACAAGAAGAACAAAGCGTAAGGAGAAAAACTTAATGATTACACGTGAAAACATTAAAGATTTAGCAGCTTACAAAGGAATTTGCGTATCTTTATATGCACCTATGTTTCAAGCGGGTAAAGAAACAAGGCAAAATCACATTCGTTTCAAAACTCAGATTCAAAAGGCAAAGCAAGGACTTGAAGCCGCAGGTTTTAGCACTGACGACATCTTTAAGATAGTTGATCCTGCTGAAAGCCTTGTGAATAACAATGAGTTTTGGCAACATCAACAGGCTGGTTTAGGCGTTTTTCTTAATTCCGAAGGAATGCAGCTATTTAAACTACCTATAGAGGTACCAGAGCTTGCCATTACGGGAACAGTTTTTCATCTTAAGCCCCTCATGACAGTGCTTAAAAATGATGGTCGCTACTTTGTCTTAGCTCTAAGCCTTAATAAAGTAAGGCTTTTTGAAGCCACAAAATACAGTATTTATGAACTCAATATGGATGACCTTGATAATGTACCTAACAGTCTTAAAGAAGCGCTTAAATTTGATGTATACCAGAAATACTTAGGTCATCATTCAAATGGCCCTGCAGGTAATACTGTGTTTCATGGTCATGGTGCAGGTGAAGATGATCGTAAAGCTCAGATTCTTTACTATTTTAAGCAGCTTGAAAATGGCGTGAGTGACCTACTAGCAGTTGAGCAAGCACCACTTGTATTTGCTGGTGTAGATTATTTATTCCCCCTTTACCAAAAAGCTAATCATTATCCTCATTTACTTGATAAAGCTATCACAGGTAATCCAGATGACTGGTCTAAAAAAGAATTACATGAACGCTCCTGGAGATTGGTGGAAACTTTTTTCACAAAAACTCAGGAAGAAGCTTTTCAAAAATTCAAAGCGCTTGAGGATTCAAATCATGTAAGTAAAAACGTAAATGAAAGTCTCTTAGCTGCGTTTGATGGACGTATTGACACGCTTCTTGTAGCCGTAGGTAGCCAAGTATGGGGGCGTTTTGATAGCGAAACTAGGCAGATTACG
Source organism: uncultured bacterium (assembly GCA_964634665.1). Taxonomy (GTDB): domain Bacteria; phylum Deinococcota; class Deinococci; order Deinococcales; family Trueperaceae; genus JAHEBB01. The sequence continues at coordinate 2,362 of CAZWJZ010000003.1, forward strand.
AAGGGTGAAGCAAATAACAGTGAAGACCTCTTAAATCTAGCAGCAAGCTATACCTTAATGGCGGGTGGTAAGGTCATTACACTTGCACCTGAAGCTATGCCTGACAACGTCAAACTTGCAGCAATTTACAGGTACTAAGCTACACCATGAAACAAAAAGGCGGTACACCTAGTCATTACTAACGGGCTATAACTATTTGGAGTAACGGGAGCACCTACCACTGCGACTCCTTATAGTTGCAAACAAAAAACTTTGATAAATCAGTGCCATTGGTCAACAATTATTCTTTATTTTTACAGTTCTTTTAATTATTTTACTCATCATGAGAGTTGTAGATAAAACTGTTTGCGCAAAAAATAGACCAACAACTTATTAAAGATGAACAGTAAGCTTGCCTAAAGAGGCAAGATAAGCACCTAAATAAGCATCAAGATAAGGATAGCTTTCATGAAAAAAATAATACTTTATCTACTTATAATAAGCCTACCAACGCTGTTAATAGCATGTGGTCCCCGTCAAGCAGAGGAAACGAGAAATAACACCATTAGAACACAAGAACTAAACAGCAACATAGAAGATGCTGTAGAAGGTACAGCTGAGGTTATCGCAGAAGGCGCTGAAGCCATACAAGAAGGTGCTAATAGTATGACTAAAAACACCACTGAGGCACTAAATAATAGTAAAAACACAATACAGAATGGAGTTGAAACAGGGATTGACGCAACAGCAGAAACAATCAACAATTTAAATGATAACACTAGGCTTATTGCCGCAAAAACAAAAGCTCAAGCAGAGCTTATGGCTGCACGAATAAAGCTCGAAGCTGGTGATATAAGCGGAACCACAAAAGAGAATCTTGATAAAATACAAGCAAACTTAGCAGCAGTTTATGAGAGTGCAAGTGAAGTTACTCAAGAAGAGTGGCAAGATATTCAAGCTGGATTTCAGATTCTAAGTGAACACATTGAATCAGGTACTGATAATGCTATTGATGAGCTACAAAAGCTGATTAATAAGTTAGACACAAACTAGATAACAGCACCACTGCTAGTTCATAGCTTTCCTTATCTATCTGGTAGCGCGGAGGTTTTTGGATGTGTTTATAGCTTGCACAAAGTTTTTTATATAGCACTCTAACGTTTTAAGAAGGGAGCATAAAATGCAAGACAAGCACACTTCTGAAACAAATCATCATTCAGTCCACACTAAGCATAGTGAGCATGTTGAAAATGAAGATTTACATGAATATCACCCAGAGAACGACTCGCACACATCGCATAATTCAGCTAGCGAACATGCAGGGCATGATAAACATGCGGGTCATAGTCCTAAAATGTTCCGAGATCGCTTTTGGCTTTCCCTCATTTTAACGATTCCCATTCTTTACTTTAGTGAGCAGCTACAAGCATGGCTAAACTATGAAGCTCTCAGTTTTACAGGCGTCAGTTTTGTTAATCCTATTCTGGGCAGCATCCTATTTTTTTATGGTGGTCTAGTTTTTCTAAAAAGCGCAAGGCAAGAACTTGCTTCTGCTAAGCCTGGCATGATGACACTCATCTCACTTGCCATTTCGGTTGCTTATCTTTACAGCATGGCGGTTGTGCTTGGGCTTTCAGGCAAACCCTTCTTCTGGGAACTATCTACCTTGCTTGTCATTATGCTTTTAGGTCACTGGGTTGAAATGGCAAGTGTGCAAGGTGCCAGTACCGCACTCAATGAACTTGCTTCCCTTGTTCCAAACGAAGCTCATAAACTGGTTAATGGCGAGCTTGAAGATGCCACAGTGAGTAGTCTGCAAGAAGGTGATGAAGTTCTAATCCGTCCTGGAGAACAAATCCCTGTTGATGGTGAAGTATTTGAGGGTAATAGTAGTGTTGACGAGGCATTCGTAACTGGTGAATCTAAACCTGTTAATAAAACAGTTGGTGATGAAGTTGTCGCAGGAGCAGTTAATACAGAGGGGGCACTCTCCATAAAAGTAACTCGAACGGGTGAAAAGACAACCTTGTCACAAATTCAGCGTCTTGTTGAAGAGGCACAAAACTCTCGAAGTCGCTTTCAGAATTTAGCAGATCGCGCAGCAGGCTGGCTTTTTTATATTGCTGTTGCTGCAGGCCTTCTTACCTTCATTATTTGGCTGAGCGCGACACAAGATTTACAGCAAGCTATAGCTAGAACCGTAACTGTGCTGGTCATAGCCTGCCCCCATGCGCTTGGTTTAGCGATTCCTTTGGTTACTGTAAATGCAACGGCTATGAGCGCTAAGCATGGTATTTTGGTAAGAAACCGTGAAGCCTTTGAGCGCGCTAGAAACATTAGGCAAGTTGCGTTTGATAAGACTGGCACCTTAACCGAAGGAAAGTTTGGTGTACGTCAGATTTACATGGATTCTTTAAGTAAAGATGAAGCTTTAACCTTAACAGCTGCTATAGAAAGCCGCAGTGAACATCCACTCGCTAAAGCGATTGTTAGTGAAGCTAAAAGCAAAAACTTAAGTTACGAAAAGAGTAATGCCTTTGAAGTTATTGCAGGCAAAGGCGTAAAAGCCAAGCTTAAAGGCAAAACTTACACAGTAGGAAGACCCGAATGGATTCATAAACAACAACTCGAGCTTTCCTCATCATTAAAAGCTGGTCTTGATGAAGCTGAAGCTAGAGGGGAGAGTGTGATTGCGCTAATGGATGAAACGAAAGCGTTAGCGCTGTTTGCCCTTGCAGATAAGGTTAGACAGAGTGCTAAGGATGCTATTCGAGGTTTGCAAGCCTTAGATATAGAAGCCATCATGATTACAGGAGACGCAGAAGCAGTAGCCAAAACAGTTGCTGAAGAACTAGGCATAAAGCGTTACCACGCAAGGGTTTTACCAAAAGACAAAGCCCAGTTAATCAAAGAGCTTAAAAGAAAGGGGCCAACTGCTTTTACAGGAGATGGGATTAACGATGCAGCAGCCCTGTTAGAAGCTGATTTGGGCATAGCCATTGGTGCGGGTACAAATGTTGCTATAGAGTCTGCTGACCTTGTCCTTATTGATGATGATCCTAAAGATGTTCTTGCTGCTTTAAAACTCTCAAAAGCTGCTTATAACAAAATGACCCAGAATTTATGGTGGGCAACAGGTTATAACGCTATTGCTATTCCTTTAGCTATGGGTATTTTAGCTTGGACAGGTTTTCTTTTATCTCCAGCCATTGGTGCACTTTTCATGAGTCTATCAACCGTCATAGTTGCACTAAACGCCGTTTCGTTAAGGCGGGTGAACCTAAGTGGTTAAAAGAGTCTTATGAATAAGCTTATGGGCAAATTCACCCTGGAGATACTTAGTCACCAAAACAAACCTAAAGCCCCAGCTGCATTCCTAAATCCTTTTGAAACATTAGAGTACTTAAACCTAAGTGACCTAATCTACGGGTGTAAGTAAAATCTTGGCACCCTGTTTACTATCAAAGCATTTAAAAAAAGGCTTTAGGACGGCGCTTTGAGTGAATAAGGAGCACTGATTGCCCCTTAAGAAAGCTAAAAGGTAAACACACGAGTAGCTGGGTAAATCGGTAGAAGCTTTCCTAACGCTGAGCGTTAAAGTTGCTAGTAAAGAAGCATTGCTTCCACTGACTCAAAAGCTCATATACCCTTCGAACAACAAGCACCCTGCTACAATCATCAAATTGCAAATGTTTGGACTCAGTACCCAGCTTTTAAAAAAATTAAGCTTCTAGAAGTTCAGATTACTAATATCCCAAAAGCTATTGGTTATAAAAGTTCGTAATCAGATACCGTAAAGTTATGAAGTTCAAGGTATAGCGAGGCAAAAGAATTAATGAAAGTCCTACCCGTTATTTTAGCTCTGCTCGTTATAGGTACAGCTGTTTGGTTTGTTCCTAGGACCTTAAAAAGCTCATTTATGAGGGAAAGCGAAAAGACTTATATTTTATGTGTTGAACAGGTAACTGAACAACTACTAGTACCCACCAGCGCATCATTCCAAATTTACAGTGAAGCGGTAGCAAATGAAGGTATAAAAAAGTTTTATTGGGCTGGTTGGGTTGAGAGTGAAAATGAATCAGGGGTAATGACTCAAATAAATTTCAATTGTGCAAGAAACAATAATTCTGTGACTCTGGCGTTTTAAATTTCAGGTAGCCGTACGCCGTGTCCAGAAATCTAGGCCAGATTATCATCCCAAAAATCATACCTTTAGTCCGATAGAAGTAATACTAGGTTCAGGCTCCCTCAATTTTATGGCACGATTAAATCAGTTTAGTATAAGGTCGAAATAGCCGTAAAAAGTAGTTACTTACCTCTAGTCGCTAGAAAGCACGTCTAGGACGTATACTTTCTACGCTTTTTCTTAAACAAAGTTACAGCTGGTTCTTTAGAGGGTAAAATAAGATTCAACGTAGTTAAAGGAGAATCTTATGAGCGACCTAAAAGTAAATATTGGTGTGTTCGGCATAGGCTTAGCTGCCTACTGGCCTCAGTTTGAAGGTCTAAAAGAAAGGCTTGAAGGCTACCAGCAAAAAGTAGAGGAGCGCATAAGCAATTTTGGAGCTGAAGTAACCAGTGTCGGTTTAGTAGATGATGCCACAAGTGCGCGAGCCGCAGGTGACATGTTTGCACAGGCAAATGTAGATTTAATTGTTTGCTACGTTGGAACCTACGCTACTTCATCTCAGGTTCTACCTGCAGTTCAACGCCGCCGAGTTCCCGTACTGGTTCTAAACCTACAACCTGTTCCAGCTCTTGACTACCTTAATACCGATACTGCTGAATGGCTTGCTAATTGTTGTGCTTGTTGTGTACCTGAAATCGCCTATGCTTTTACCCGCAGTAAAATTCAATTTAATGTCGTCACTGGTCTTCTCTCCCCCACTCAAGGTCATGCACAAAAGTACTTTGAGCGGGCTTGGCATGACATTGAAGACTGGGTTAAAGCAGCTAGTGTACTGCGCGCCTTGCAGTACAGTCGCATCGGGTTCCTAGGTCACAGTTACGCAGGAATGCTTGACATGTACACCGATCCTACCCTAATTCATGCTGAGCTAGGCAGTCATGTAGAACTCCTAGAAATGGACGACTTAGATCAGCGTGTCAGCGACGCAACACAAGCTGAAGTAGACGCAAAAGTAAGTGAAATAAAAGCAACGTTTGATATTGCAGAGCCAAATATTGACCCAATTGCTAAACCCATTAGCGACGAGGGACTCGAGTGGAGTGCAAGAGTTGCTGTGGGTCTTGAAAAGCTTGTTAAAGATTTTAATTTGCATGGGCTTAGTTATTATTACAAAGGATTAAATGCTAATCGTTTCGAAGAGCTTGGCGCGAGTGTGATTGTTGGTAATTCGCTACTCACTGCTCGCGGTGTTGCGGCATCGGGCGAAGGTGACCTTAAAACTTGCATAGCCATGATGATTATGGACCGACTTGGTGGGGGTGGTTCGTACACAGAGTTTTACGCTATTGACTTTAATGATGACTTTATTCTTATGGGACACGATGGGCCTGGTCATGTGGCAATTAGTGACAAAAAACCAGTTTTAAGAGGCTTAGGGGTTTATCACGGTAAAAGAGGTGGTGGAGTGTCAGTGGAGTTCAAAGTTAAAACTGGACCCATCACAATTTTAGGCCTGACACAAACAGCTGCTGGTAAACTCAAACTAATCGCAGCAGAAGGAACTTCAATTGCAGGTGACACCATGCAAATAGGTAATACCAATTCACGCCTTGACTTTGATATGGAACCAGATTTGTTCTTCAATGCTTGGTGTGCTGAAGGACCCACCCATCACTGTGCGTTAGGAATAGGACATCAGCTAGGTTTAATTAAGAAGTTCAGCCGACTAGCAGGTATTGAATTAGCAATCATCAGCGCAAAGTGAACCAAAGGCGTCTTTGCTGGAACGGGTTAACTCGAGCTTCCTATCTGGACAAGTGAAGCTGTGTCGCAAATGAGCTGCTCGGTTTCTTTATAAGCCTGACGGCAATCAATAGTTTGGGACTGCGATTACTCTCCTGAGCCTAATCCTGTAATAATTCTGTAATGGAAAGTATATAAATTTAACTTAATAGAGAATTCTTTTCTTGGCTTATAGTAGGTATAAACATGGTGATTGCGATATGAAGAAAAGAAGTTCTACCCCCCCAACATCAAAAGCCATAGGTGTGCTCTTAGATTTCCTTAGTTTTTATCAGTTTCAGTTACTCGAGCCTATTCAGCAGGTATTAAATTCACAGGGTTATAAGCTTATTGGTTTTGCTGGTAATCAAGTTTCTCCTGAAGATTCAGAATTACGATTTGCTAATCGCATTTATGATCTGGCTAATAGCCATAATCTTGAGGGTCTGATTGTATCAACGAGTGTTGGTCATTTGTTAGATTCAACTTCTTTTAAAACATTTCTTTTAGAAAAACAATTACCAGTGGTTAGCTTAGGGGAGGCATTCTCAGGAATCTCGAGTGTTTCTGCTAATCAAACTACGGGAATGCGTGAACTTATGACGCATCTTTGTGATGATCGTGGCTTTAAGCATTTTGCTTTTGTGAGAGGTTGGCCTAATAATACTGATTCTGCTGTTAGGGAAAAGGTTTTTTGTGAAGAGCTTACTAAACGGGGTCTTGCAACACCTGACAATATGCGGGTTACTGGCAAGTTTATTAGCTATTTTGCGGAACAAGCTTGTCATAATCTTTTAGATAGGGGTAATGCGTTAGAAGTTATTGTTGCAGCGAATGATGAAATGGCTCGAGGTGTTATTAGGGCTTTAACAAAACGTGGTTTTCATGTTCCTAGAGATATTGCTGTTGTTGGCTTTGATGATATCCCACTGAGTGCCCTGACAGTTCCTAGCTTAAGCACGGTTAGGCAACCCCTTAATGAAATGGGTGAGCAGGCCGCTTATTTGCTTTTAGAAAAACTAGCGGCAAAAGAGGAAGCTAAGCAAAAAATTCAAGACATTATTTTAGAAACAAAACTTGTTATTCGGGAATCCTGTGGCTCAGCAAAACTAACAAGCAAAGCTATGCGAAATGACTTAGCAATCCCTGAAGACCTGACCCAAACGCTTGAAGACCTATTAGATAAGCAAAACGAATCGCAGTTTCTTAGTTTGTGGGAGCACCAACTAAGACAGTCAGCCCTAGAGAGCTATGACTTTAATGATTGGTTTGAGGTACTCGAGCTTCTTATAAACAAAAAGCTTGCCAATACAGCTGATGGTAATGAACGGGCGTTTTTTAATAAGATTTTTTTTCAGGCTCGTCAAAGTTTGATAAGACTTATTAGTTTTAGTAATCGTGAAAATTTAGATGAGCAGCGTGGTAGCCTTATTGAGCTTATGGATGTGGGTCAAGGTATCTGGCAGCAGCCTGATCTGCCAAGCTTAATGACTTATATTCAATCACAATTAGCTGAACTCGAGCTTTCCTTTTGCCATATTGTTTTGTATGAAGAGCAGCATTCTAGGTTGCTTATGTCTTTCGATAAAAAGTTACTTCAGCAATCATCAGAAGCAATCATATTTGAACGCCATGAACTGTTACCAGACACTATGTTAGATAAGCTCGAGCTTTTGGGTGTGGTTTCATTGTATACAGCAGAAGCTTGTTATGGTCATATGATTGTGGATCTTTCAAGCTATAGTCCTTTGAAACATAATTTAGAGGTTAGCATTAGCTCTTTAAGACGTGATATCAGCAATGGTATTCAGGCTACATTGAGACGTCAAGAAATTGCTCGCCATACGCTTAGTCTTGAGGCGTTGGTTAAAGAAAGAACCAAACAGCTTGAGCATGAAATTCAGAAATCTAAGCGTGCTGAAGCTGCTTTAAGACTTGCACATGATAAGTTGGCACTCAACATTTTAAAAGATGGCATGACAGGTATTTATAACAGAACTGCTTTTGATGATGCTTTGAAACGCGAATGGCTCTCGCATGCTCGAGAAAAATCAGAACTTAGCTTATTGCTTTGTGATGTTGACTTTTTTAAACGCTACAACGATACCTATGGGCATTTGGCTGGAGATGAATGCTTAAGACAGGTTGCTAATATTCTGAATAAACATGCAAGACGGCCTAGTGATGTGGCAGCTCGTTATGGTGGTGAAGAATTTGCTATTTTGCTACCCAATACAGATGTTAAAGGTGCCTGCGTTGTTGCACAGAATATTCAAAGAAGTTTACAAGAACGAGCCATTCCTCATAAGCGTTCAGATGTTGCTAAACAAGTTAGTCTTAGTATAGGCATCGCTACGCTTGAGCCAACTTACATAGAGCCAAATGAACGGATTGTCAAACTAGCGGATGAAGCACTCTATAAGGTAAAGCAGTCAGGTCGAAATGGCTTTCGTTGTGCTACACACAATGATTTTAATGAAGCTCAACGTGATGATCTAGCCTTAATAAAGCCGGCTTAAGAGGTGAGAGCCCAAAAAGTCTGAGATAGGCAGGTCACAAGCCGTTAAACTGAGGGAAGTGAGAGCTTAGTCCCCTAGGTTGGAATTATAAAGTCTTACAACATTTATAAGTCAGCTTAGTTTTAGGGTGTTATAGCTTAAACAGTTCCTTAGCTTACCCCTGCTTGTTTGTAAACACCAAAATTCTTTTTCGGCTAACGAAGTAAAAGCACAGGCCGAAAAAGAAGTATTGGAAACAAACTCTAGCTGACTTTTATTGAGATCTTGGTTGGGCGTTCAAAGCCGATCGTCAGTCTCGGGATCAAACAACGAAACACGGTCAGATTGGAAACCGATTTCGATTTCATCACCACGGCGGACCCGCACCTGTCCATCCATACGGACGTGAATGGAGCTACCTGCAAGCGTAGAATAAATTAGGGTATCAGAGCCCATGGGTTCAATTAATTCAACTTTAATTTTTGTCCTGATAGCTGCAGAAGCTAGATTATCACCAGTTAAGATATGTTCAGGTCGCAAACCGATGATGGCTTTACCTTCACGCCTCGAATCATTCATAAATTCATAGCCATCAAGAGGGATTGTGAGGCCATCCAAAAAGAACTTTCCATTTTTAATTTCACCATCTAGGAAGTTCATGGATGGAGAGCCAATGAAGTCAGCAACATAGAGATTGCGAGGCTTATTGTAGATTTCGTGAGGGCTGGCAAGTTGCATTATTTTGCCCTCTTTCATGATGGCGATTCGGTCAGCCAGCGTCATCGCTTCGATCTGATCATGGGTAACGTAAATCATTGTATTGTTGAGTTGTCCGTGTAACCTTTTGATCTCTACACGCAAATCTGCACGCAATTTGGCATCGAGGTTCGAAAGCGGCTCATCAAATAAAAAAACATCCACATCTCGCACGAGCGCACGACCAATTGCTACACGTTGGCGTTGACCACCTGAAAGCGCAGCTGGTTTTCGCTTGAGTAATGCCCCGATTTGTAATACCTCAGCGGCTCGCTTGACCCGCTCATTAATTTCAGGGCGAGGCATGCCTGCATTACGCAGACCAAACGTCAGGTTACCCTCCACGGTCATCTGCGGATAAAGCGCATAAGATTGAAATACCATACCGATGCCCCGCTTTGAAGGTTCAGCCCAAGTAACGTTTTTACCACCAATAAATATTTGACCATCGGTCACTTCTAAAAGCCCAGCAATACAGTTTAAAAGCGTAGATTTCCCGCACCCAGATGAACCGAGTAAGACAAGGAATTCGCCTTGGTGAATGTCGAGATTTAATTGCTGCAAGACCTTAACACTACCAAATTGAAGGTCAAGTTCTTTTATTTCTACGGCATAATCTTGCATCATCAGCCTTTCACGGCACCGGCCGCGATTCCACGGACAAAGAGATTACCGGATACAAAGTAAATTATGAGCGGAACGAGGCCAGTGATAATCGTTGCTGCCATGTTAACGTTGTATTCCACCACGCCTTGAGTTGAGTTAACAATATTGTTAAGCGCGACGGTCATTGGGTAGGCTTCTGGGCCAGTGTAGACCACACCAAAAAGAAAGTCATTCCAGATTCCTGTAACCTGCAAAATGATGGCGACAGCGTAGATTGGCACTGACATGGGTAACATGACACGGAAATAAATTCCCCAAAAGCCAGCACCGTCAACACGTGCGGCTTTGAAAAGCTCTTCAGGTAAAGAGCTAAAATAGTTGCGGAACAAAAGAGTAAGAATGGGCATGCCAAAAATTGTATGAACAATTACCAAGCCGGCCAGATCTCCATATAAGCCGATTTCACGTAGCATAATTACAAGAGGATAAAGCATAATTTGATAGGGAATAAAGGAACCAAAAATTAGTATAGTGAAAAATACGTTGGCACCTTTAAAGCGCCAGTTAGCAAGTGCATAGCCGTTCACTGAGGCAATAATGGTTGAGATGATGACCGATGGAATGGTAATCCGTACTGAGTTCCAGAAGCCAATACTCAGCCCCTTGCAGGTTAGACCAGTACAGGCTTCACCCCAAGCTTTTACCCATGGTTCAAAAGTGATTTCTAAGGGTGGTGAGAAAATATTGCCTAAACGGACTTCAGGCATGCCTTTTAGTGAAGTGACGATCATTACATAAAGTGGGATGGCATAATAGACAGCTACAACAAATAGGGTGCCGTAAAGCAGGATGTTGCGGCGTGAAAGGGTTCGGCGTGGTTTTGGACCACGCGGTCCATCCATAACGGATGCAGCGTTTTTAGCCATTCTTCTTGCCTCCAAATTCCATCATTGCCCAAGGAATAATGATAATTGCAACCGTTACAAGCATCATTGTTGAAGCGGCAAAACCCTGTCCTAAATTAGCAGCCGAAAACATCATGTCGTAAACGTATTTAGCTGGTACCTCAGTAGCAATACCTGGGCCACCGCCGGTCTGTGCGACGATTAAATCATAGAGTTTAACTATGCCTGTCACAACAAGAACGAAGGTTGTTATGAACACAGGACGCATCATCGGTATAACAATAAAAATATAGGTCTTCCAAGTGGGAATTCCGTCAACACGTGCTGCTTTCCAGATTTCCTGATCTATGCCGCGCAAGCCTGCTAACATCAACACCATCACCAGACCAGTGCCTTGCCAAAGCCCAGCAATCAGCACGCCATAAATCGCGATTTCAGGTGTGTAGAGCGGGTCAAAAGTAAAGTTTTGCCAACCGAGGTCTCGTACTATGCTCTGAATACCAAATTCAGGATTTAAGATCCACTGCCAAACCAGCCCAGTTACCACGAAGCTAAGTGCATAAGGGTAAAGAATGATTGTCCGAATTGTATTTTCAAAACGGATTTTCTGATCTATCAGCGTGGCAAGTAGGAAACCAATTACGAAAACCAGTATTAGCATGCAAGTGCCGTAGATGGCCAGATTTTCAATCGAAACAATCCATCGTTTTGTATTCCATAATCGCTCGTACTGGGCAAGGCCGACCCAGTTAAGTCTTGGCAATAAGCCAGACTTCGTGAAACTATAAACAACGGTCCAAATGGTACCGCCAACAAAAACGAGTACGGTCGCAATCATTGGAATTGCTGCGATCTTAGCTGACATGTTACGCAATAATAGATTTGGGCGCTTTGAAGACATCTGCTTTTTCTTTTCGGTCGGATAAGACGTATCGGCCCGCATTAAACGGACCGATACAATTGCTGCAAGAAAATTATGTTACTCGGCATTCTCTATGATTGAGACAAACTGCGCTTGAGCATCCTCAGCAGTTATTGAAGAATCAGCAAAGAACTCAGTGAATAAAGTGTTAATCTGGTTCGTTGTGTCCGGGGTGAGTAGTTGGTTGGTATCAGGTAGCAACTTACCTTCAGCAAGTAGGGCAAGACCCTTCTGCATACAGTCATTGGCAGTTGACAAGTCAATATCTCCACGTACAGGTAGTGAGCCTTTCTTTAAGTTGAAAGCGACCTGTGTTGCGGGTCTAAGAAGCAGCGCAGCTAGTTCACCTTGTGCCGCGATCTGGGCTTCGTCATTTAGAACAGGAAAGTAAAAAGCGTCACCACCTGTTCCTAGCACTTCTGTTGTACCTAGACCCGGTAGACAGCTGTAATCAGTTCCAGCTACCTGCTCAGCAACCGCAAATTCGCCTTGTGCCCAGTCACCCATAATCTGGCCGCCAGCTTGGCCAGTAATAACAAGATTAGTAGCGTCGTTCCAGTTCTGAACGGTTGACTTTTCAGACATGGTACGGGCGTCAGCTGCCGCTTGGAATACTTTTGCGACATCCTCGCCAGCAGCAACTTCTGCGTTCTTGTCACCATATACAGCTAAATAAACGTCTTGTGGCACGAGCGTGGCCATCATTACGTTGAAAGCGCCTGACTGCTGCCAACCTTCTTGACCCATGGCTAGAGGAACCTTACCTGCGGCTTCGAGTGCTGGTGCAGCGGCAGCGAATTCCGCCCAGTTTGTGGGAAGAGCGATACCTGCATCTTCGAAAGCCGCGTGACTGACCCATAACCACTGCCAAGAGTGAATATTCACTGGTGCGCAGTAGATACGGCCATCAACCGTACAGGCATCAAGTAGCGAGCTTGGGTTAACAACATCTGCCCAGCCTTCTGCCATTGCAATGTCAGTTAGGTCACGCAGAAGGCCCGCTTCAATTAGTTCTTCAGCTTGACGACCATGGTTGAACTGGAACGCACCCATAGGGTCACCACCTATAAGGCGACTAACCATGACAGCACGCGCCTGCTCACCACCAACAATGGCCGCATCTACCCATGTATTGCCCGTCGCATTAAATGCCTCGGCAAATTCAGCAACAGCCGCAGCTTCGCCACCAGAAGTCCACCAGTGCATGACTTCTAAATCCTCTGCACTGGCTGCCGTCACAGCAAAAATCACCATGATTGCTACTATCATTTTGTAAATCGTTTTCATCTTATTCCTTTCAAATTCACGTAATAGTTTTGCTCAAGAGCTTAACTACCTTGTGGTGAGTTGTTAAACAGTTGCAACAGCAACTGCTGTAACCTAGATTAAAAAATTAGCTATCCTAAAAACATTAGTCAAAAGGCCGCATTTGGACGGATTGCCTCCTAATGAGCTGAGGTTCAAAATATGTTTGCTCTTTAATTAAAGACTTTCCAAAGAGCAAAGAAATAGCTAATTTAGCTGCCGCACAACCCATTGCTGAAATGGGTTGTTGGATTGTAGTAAGTTCTGGGAAGAGGTATTGAGCTATAAAAACATCATCGTACCCAACAAGTGAAAAATCATTGGGCACATTAATACCTTCTTCACGAAGGGTGCGAAGGGCACCGGCTGTCATTAGGTCATTGGCTATAAAAGCAGCCGTTGCATTAGACTTTTTAGCAAGTAGCTGTTTGATGGCAACTTGACCACTTTGGGCAGTAAATTGACCTTCAACCACTGCGTCATCGTCAAAATTTAAACCTGCTGATTCTAAAGCACGTTTATAACCTGCTAAACGATCACGGCTATCTCTCATTCTTAAAGGACCAGAGATATGCGCTATCTCGGTATGACCACAATCAATAAGATGCTGAGTGGCTAAATAACCACCTTGTTCATTATCAAGATGAATACAACGATCATGCAACTCTGCAATATAACGACCTATCAAGACAACAGGTAAATCTTTAAAATCTTCATACTCGAGCCATTCTAAAAGTTCATCATCTGAAGTGGCTTCTAGCTGCATAATGAGAGCATCTGCACGTCGTTGCTTAAGATATTCAACCGCTTGTCTTTCTTTGTTGGCATTGGCGTGACCACTTGAAACAATGAGATGCATGCCGTGTTCTTGTACAACCGTTTCGATACCTTCGATCATGCCACCGTAGTAGGAGCTTGTGACTTTGTTTACAACAACACCTATACCACCAGAGCGGTTGGTTGCAAGACCTCGCGCAAAAGCGTTGGGTTCATAGTTAAGTTTAGCAATGGCGTCAAGGACCCGTTCTTTGGTCTCAGCATTAACAGCAGCTGTACCATTCACTACCCTTGAAACAGTTGAAGCTGAGACATTGGCATAACGTGACACATCTTTGATGGTTGCCATCAAACGAACTCCTTATGAAACCGGTTTCATAGAGGCTATCATTGTCGCCAGACTGATGTCAAGTTTAAGAAGAGAGCTTTTTTACACCTTAAGCAAGCACTAAAGTTTCCTAGACGCACCCTCAAGACCTTCAGAAACTTTCTAGTCTCAATTTGTCACTGATTGGCCAAGTCGCTCAATGGTGCAAGCCTGAAGATGCTTATTTTGTTCATTTACACTCGAGTAGTGTCTTAGTTTTTCTCGGTAGCTAGACCTTCATTTTAGGCACAGTTTTTTGCGTTTGGTTTTTGTAGGAAAAACTTAACTTAAGCCAAGCCGTTAGTTTTACTTGGCTAGCATAGATGATTTTTTTTCACTATAGCTAAAGCTTCACCTTTTAACCCCCATACTGATTTGCTTGGAGTTTGCAGCTGCAAATAGGCATGATTAGTAACTTCGCCATGTCCAAAGCTGCCTCTTCTGCTATAACTCCGAACTCAGCTTATACAGGTAATGAGCAACTTCAAACATTCTCTTTAAAGCTCTATAACCTTGCCACAACTCGAGTTATTCACCACTGCAGGCTTACTCATTAATTTGCTTCTATGAATTCAAACGTTTTTACCTAGGGCACATTTGCAGGCTTTTCTTTCTGCCATGCTAACCAGCTGCCTTCTAATTCATAAATATTGTCAAATCCCATTGCTCTTAAGGCACTCATAGCTACTGCCACTCGAGCGCCACTTCTGCAGTAAGCGACGATGGGTTTATTTTCAGGAAGCTCGTAGAATTCCCAGAGTACTTTGCCTGCATGAATCTGCTGTGCCCCTGCAATGTGCCCTTCGGCATACTCATTTGCTGTGCGTACATCAAGCACAAATATATCGTTTGTGTTTTTGAATTCGTTTATACTCATAAGTTTTATAGGCTCTAGTTTTACACCCTCTAAAGAACGCGCAAAGCCGACAACCTTATCTATACCAACACGAACAAGTCGGTCACGCATTTCACTAGCCTCTTGTTCATTTTTAGCTAAAACAACAATAGGTCTGGTATCTGCCTCAGGATCAATAATGTAGCTTGCGTAAGTCACGAACTTCTCTGCAAAAGGAATATGCAGTGCACCCTCAAGTGCAGCTTGTTCATAAACACTGCGCACTCGAGTGTCTATAAAGATGAAGCTCTTGCCTATTTCGTGTTGGGTTTTGTTGGCTAGGTACTCCTGGAGCGCTTGTTGTTCTAGCAGGGCTGGGCCAGTTTTGTTGTGTAGCTTCATGCGTGCGAAATAAGTTGGTACGTCTGGTTGCCCTGCTAGAAGGATTTTGCTAAAGCCTTCTAGGTCGTTGTTTTTTACGTAGCTTGCCCACCAGCTAAATCTTTTTTCATAGCCGACTGTGGTGCTGGCTACTGCACCAAGTGCTTTGCCGCAGGCGCTTCCTGCGCCATGACCGGGCCATACTTGAATATAGTCTGCTAGGCTTACAAACTTATCTCGTAAGCTTTCAAAGAGTTGCTTTGCAGCATCAAAGCGGCTATCTGTAGCGCCTGCTGCTTCGTCTAGCAAGTCTGGTCTACCTAAGTCACCAACAAACACAAAATCACCTGAAAGCAGGTAACCTGCTTCTGTTGTAAATCCGCCATCTGTTAGCAAGAAGGATATGTGTTCGGGGGTGTGCCCCGGTGTATGCAGGACTTTTAGGCTTAGCTTGCCTATTTTAATTTCTGCATTGTGATAGAGCTTTTCATTTGCAAATGCATATTTCCAATCCTCATCACCTTCATCTGATAAGTATAGTTTTGCGCCAGTTTTATGGGCTAATTCTCGAGAGCCTGAAAGATAATCAGCATGAATATGTGTTTCTGTAACTGCGATTATTTTCATGCCTTGTGCAGCTGCTTCATCTAGGTAAACCTGAATATCTCGCCTAGGGTCAATAACTATGGCTTCCCCTGTCGCCTGACAAGCTATAAAGTAACTTCCTTGAGCCAAATCCGTATCGTAAAACTGTTTAAAAAGCATGTCGAACTCCTTGCCAAGCTATAGCTGCTGCTTCGTTTTTTCTTGCAGATGCATTAAGATTAGCCCAAAGTATCAAGATTAAGCTGTTTAATTCAACTCTTAAAGCTCGAGTTTTGGCAGCAACGTTAGTGACTAGATCAAGTAATTACAGTGTTCTTAAGCCCATAGAATGCGTTTAATCATTGGCACGTGGAAACTCTTTTTGTAAAAACTCTGTAACTTTGAGGCCATAAGCGGCAGGGTTAACGTTCCAAGCTTCAACATGCTCCACGTCATTTAGCCTGACATAGTCAATCGTTGGTACTGCAGCTGCAAATTCATCTACAATGTTAACAGGAATAGTGCTATCCGCTGTACCCATAAAAAGTAATACAGGTAGCTTAATCTGCGCAGCAAAGGTTCGTTGATCGAGTTTCTCCCAAATTATTCCTGAGCGCCAGCGTGCCAATAAAAGAGAGCCCTTGGTCAAAACATCTGCCAGTGGGAAACCCATGCGGTTCACTCCGAACTGAAATACCGACCTAGGGTCAATAAGAGGCGCATCAAGAATAATTGCCTTTAGCCAAGGTAAGCCTTCGCCCAAATCATTTTTCTGCCATTGTTTGAGCAACTCTAAAGTCACCGCTCCACCCATAGAAAAACCGTAGACAACAACTTCTTTAATGCCTTGCGTAGCTAAGAACTCGAGTCCTACTTTGGCGTCTTGCCATTCTGTTTCAGCATAATGATAAAAACCGTCAGGGCTGCTATCACTTTCACTATGATTCCTGTATGAAAGTGCAAGTGTTGAGTAACCTAAAGCATGAATGGTGGGGAGGGCACGCTGAGTTTCAATGATTTGCCCCCTACGCCTACCATGCAACAGCAAAACGGCTTTGGTTTTATCTTGTTTTATCCACCAGCTTTGCAGCTTAGCTACAGGTCCTTCTAAAAAAAGCTCTTCAAAGTTAATATCATGATCTTTTTTTGGGTTGCGCCTAAAAACAAAGGAGTCCATTCGAGCATCCTCACCCATGCTTGGAAACTCACCTTCGACAAGCTCGAGTTTTCGTTTTAGGGTTGTTGCGTTTTCTTCAACTATGTCACCAAGTCGACCCATACCGTTTTGCCAGATGAGTAGGTACTCGCCTCGCGCCTTAGTATTGGCGAATTGTTTTTTGTTTGGGGGCTGCGGCAAGCTAACTTCGTTGTCTTTGTATTCAATTATTTTGAATTCGGGCATGAGTGAGTAAGGCTCGGGTTTCAAAATTGCTTCTGAGAAACGCCACATCACATAGCAAAGAAGAGCAAGAAAAACAATGACAATAATTAGGAAAATCATTTGGCAAGTTTAACGGTTTAGTTAAGGTCAAGCAATGAGCGTGGTCAGCAGAAACGTACTGACCACGCTTCAGATAAAGGCTTGTATTTTTTATTATACCCAGCTAACTTCACCAAAGGTTTCGCTTCGCTTTGGTCCTGTTGAGAACATACTAACGGGGGTACTGGTAAATTCTTCTATCAATTCAAGATAGCTAATCACTTCTTTAGGTAAGTCTTTTCTTGTAGTCATACCTTTTAGAGAGCCCCAGCCTTTCATAGCTTTATAGATGGGTTTACCTTCTTTGTATTCTGTACATACATTTATGGTTTCTAGGTCAGACAATACATCCAGCTTTGTTATAACCAAGCCATCAAAACCATTAATTTCGCAGGCGTATTTTACTTGAACCAAATCTAACCAACCTACACGACGGGGTCGCCCGGTTGTGGTTCCATATTCATCCCACTGATTAGAACCTGTCCCTCTTAAGCGCAGGGCCATCTTATCTTCATGGATTTCAGTGATAAAAGGCCCATTCCCCACACGGCTAGTAAAGGCTTTTACAATGCCATACACACCTGTTAATGCTTTGTGGCTTACGCCTGCACCCGTCAATATGCCACCAACAGTTGGGTGTGAACTGGTCAAGTAGGGATAGGTTCCATAACTCAGGTCAAGCATGGTTCCTTGACCTCCTTCAAACAATACTTTCTTACTATCGTGAAGGGCAATTCGCACAAGTGACCCTGTATCTTTTACCAAAGGGACAATATAGTCACGAACGTCTGCTAAAGCCTCAAATGCTTTATCTACAGATGTCCAGTTAACCGCAGCCGTTGAGTTTGGTTTGGCTTCAATAAGCCGAGCAAGGCGCTCTCGCAGCACGCTATCTTCTTTAAGGTCAGCAAAACGAATACCAACCCGCCTTGCTTTATCACTATAGGTTGGGCCAATACCTCGACCTGTTGTGCCTACAAATCCGCCTCCTTCATCATTTTTACGGTTATGAGGTAACACTACATGAGCTTCTTGAGAAATAAATACATCTCCTGGATCGCGGCGTTTTCTAAAGTTCTCGAGTTCTTCGCGAAAGGTCCAAGGGTCAATCACCATACCCCCACCCAGAATAGAAACAGGGCCATCATGAAGAACCCCTACAGGTAAATGATGCACTTTAAAAACCTCATCACCTACAACAACCGTATGACCAGCGTTAGCACCCCCAGAGTAACGAACTACATAATCAGATTGGCTAGCAAGAGCATCTACAACTTTACCTTTACCCTCATCACCCCACTGAGCCCCAATAATCGCAATACCAGGCATTCAGACCTCCACACAAGCAGTGCTTGCTAAAAATAAATACAGTTAAGTATGACACGCTCAAGACCAATAAAAAGCAAGTCCAAACCTGCACAAGCTAACTAAGGTATACTCACATGAAGAAATCCATCAGCACGAATTCAAAACCGATTTAAACTAATTATTGAGTTGCTCGAGCCATAACTTAAAAAGCTTAACAGCAGGATTGTTAGCACTCTGAACAATGTCATAGTGCGTAAAGCCCTGAAGTATGTAAGTCGAAAAAGCTGAGCCTAATCTCACATTTTGATAGGCGCTGTAATCACTAATATCATCCACTAGCCCTCTACTTGCACCAATTGCGAGTGTTGGTATGGTTACGGTTCTATTTGGCACAAAGCCAGGTGTGTTTTCAAGCCTAATATCTTTTGCTCCTATATCTAAAGCAAACCTAATAGGGAAATACCACTCGGTGCTATCCGTATCAAGAACGGCACTAAGCGCAGCTATTTGATTAATATCACTATGCTCTATGCTAGGGTCACCTCGTGTCCAATCTACAAAACTAGCACCCTCTTTCGGACCTACCACGCTTTTACTTCTAAGTGCACTGGTACCACCAAGAATGAAGGCAGTTAGATTGCCTGCAAACTTTGCATTAACTGTGTCTCCCCAAGAGGAACTAAAAACTGTAGAAAGCGCATATTGATCATCTTCGCTTAAGCCTAAAGCAGCAAGATTCGTTAAAGGAAAATTATAAAGTCCTGCTGGCGCAAGCTCTGTAGGCGCTAAGTAAGCCAATAGGGTTAGAACATCTCGTCTAGCAAACAACTCTGGGTTAAGCCCAACCGTAAGGTAAGGATTTGCTGTACCCTGCTGAAGGCTTTCCAAGCCCGGTAAAATTTCTATAGCCCCTAAACCAAACCTATTAGGTGCTCTATCAAAACCACCTGTTCGACCCAACACACCATCAATCAAAAAAAGACCATCTAGGTGTTTAAACCCAAGATCTGGTAGCGCATAGCCAAAATCAAATGCAGCGTAAAAGCTACTAATCGCTGCGCCTAAAGAATGACCACCCAAAATAATCATTTCTGCTTGCTGTTCCGCTAACAAAATCACTTCATGTAAATCTCTCAAATGAACTTCTAAACCCCAAAAACCCATAAAGCTAAGCTCTTTAGGTGGAATAGGCCTAAAGCCCAACTCAGTACCAACATTTTTTACATAATAGTCAAAAGCTAAATAGGGGTCTTTTCTTTTAATACTCTCAATCATGATGCTGCGATCTTCTAAGGCATTTGCCCGCCGATCAATTGCCCACACTTCTAGCCTTTCATTACTTGCAACTAACTCACGAGCAATCAACTCCAAGCTACCTGCACCACCATAAATACCGGGCATGAGAACAACAATAGTTTCAGGCTGTGTTTCAGCCACAAAAAAACGATTATAAAACGTCTTATTAAATTCTTCAGGTGTATTTGGCTCAGCATAGCCATCAAGCTCATGATAAGAACTAAGTACTTCAGCAGGGTTAAGCAAAAACCTTAGTTCAGGAAGCTCGAGCTCGCTGCGTATTTGCGGAATTGGTAGGCAAGCAATTAGGCTCAACAAGCTTACAAATGCAGCTATTCTTAATATTTTTTTTACAGCAAGGTACCTGCACATCTTTTACTATCATTACGTTTTTAAGATGAGTGCTGCTGAGAATAAACTAAATCTTGCTGCTTGCCTCTTCACTTTTTGCTTAGAAGATAGCGCTTTTACCCTCAGTCAGCATGACAAATCCTGCCGTACTAAGAAAAAGCTCGAGTGTTTAGCTAAACCTTGAATGGCTTTATTTTCGCTAAATTGTTTTAAGCGTTTGGGAGCGCTATAGTCATTGTCGTAAAACGTGCGAATTATCCTGCTAGACTTCTTCTTTTGGTGGCATATGATAATCTTCTAATTATGGCGAATGAAGTTTGTACTTACCGATTGAGTTACTTAGGCAAGCCTGTTGGCACGTTCACGGTGACAAGTAGCGAAAGAGGCGCTAATGTTTTTCTGGATAGCCAGTTACAACTGCAAGGCAGTTTGGGTAGAGCTTCCGTAACGCAAAAAAGCAAACTCCATAAGCACCGCCTTAGTTCCTATTTTTATAATGAAGAAACGCAAGAGGCTAACAGTAAACGTCAGTTTAATGTAACGTTTGATTATCATAAAGGAATTGTTAGGGCTTCAAAATCAGCGCAAGATTATAGCGAAGTCCCTTTGCATCTTCCTTACTCTGACCCTTTGTCATTGCTTTATCACTTAAGACAATTAGGGCCTGATGATGTTCACTTAAAAATACCGCTTCTAGGCAAAGCTGTTTATGTTGAGCGCATTCAAGAAACAAAAGTTGAGACCAGCATGGGGCCTCATGACTGTTTTGTCTACAAGGTTTCTCCAGGTACAAACTATGTTTACATTAGTAAAGAAAAAAGCAAGCCTATTGTAAGCATGACCGTTCGGCTTGATGGTCGTAATTTAGAGGCTCAGCTCATAAAGGTTCATCATGAGACAAGTCAAGCGTCTTCAACGCCTCAAAAGAGTAAATCAAATAGGCGTAGACCCAAGAGAAACCCCAAATCAGCATCTAAGAATCCTGCTTAAGCTATTATGGTGACATCAAAAACGCAGTATTTGCTTGATGAGCTATCAAAAATAGCTTTTGCCTTAGTGCCTACGTCTGATTTAAGCACACCCACAACTATCTGTAGCCTTCCAACGGCAATCTAAAACATCAGACATGGCACAAGACTCAGTTTCATACAAGCAAGCTTTGGCTTGGCTTTACAAACAGACAAGAGCAGGCGCACCCCGCTCTCTAGACCGCATGAAGCTACTCTGGGAAACACTCGAGCTTTCTAGTCCTGCGCGCTGTATTTATGTTGTGGGTACTAATGGCAAGGGTAGTGTTGCCAACATGATTGCTGAGGGTCTGAAGGAAGCTGGTTTTAAATCAGCTAGGTTTAGTTCTCCGCATGTTAGTGACTTTGCTGAGCGTATCACGGTTAATCAAGCATTTATTGATCAAGCATTTGTTTGTTCTTTTGTTGAGAGGGTTAAAAGCTTAAAGCTAGATCCTCAACCTGCATTTTTTGAGTGGACTTTAGCGTTGGCATTGCAATATTTTGAGCTTAACAAGGTTGAGATTGCCGTGATTGAGGCAGGTGTTGGCGCTAAGTTAGATGCTACGCAGCTTATTAAAGCGTTTGAACTTTCTGTTATTACCAATGTTGCTTTAGATCATCAAAATAGTCTGGGTCATAGTTTAGAGGCCATTGCAGAAGATAAAGCGTTTGCTATTCGTAGTGGAAAAGCTGTATTTACAGCTGCAAAAGCTGAAGCTTTAGAAGTCATAACAAAAAGAGCAGAGCTGCTAAATTCAAGCCTCTGCCTCATAAATGAAGAAAATCATCTTTTAGAAAACCAAGCCCTAGCTAAAGCTGCACTTAAGCACTTAGGTCTATCTGAAGACGTGCAGCAAAAAGCCTTAAAAGCCCCTGCCTTACCTGCTAGACTCGAGCTTTTTGAGCTTAAGGGTTATAACGTTTTGGTGGATGGTGCACATAATCCGCATGGGGCGACAGCCTTACTTAACTTTATAAAGGCATCTGCTTTAGCTAATCGGTATCAACTTATTTTTGCAGCTAAAAGTTCTAAAGACGCGGCTTCCACGTTAGCAATTCTAAGTGCAAACGCAACAAAGATTTATATTTCATCTGTTTTGGGTAACGCGACACAGCTGGCTAATTATGATTATTTTGGTGAACCTGATGCTGCTCTTTTAGCTGCTTTAAAAGCCGAAACTAAGCTTATTGTAGTAGCTGGGAGTTTTTACTTAGCAGCAGACATACGAACGTTTTTAATAAATAACAGAGCCACTCGAGTTCAAGGTTCAAATATTACATGAGCTGTTCTTTGGGTTGCTATACTAACTAGCTTCTGCTTGGGTTTACTAGGTAGTATTTATTTTAATGAATTTAGGAATTGTAATGTTTAAGTCTAAATTCAGCAAGCTTAGTCTTCATGCAGGCATCTATAATTTAGCTAGACGATATAGCTTTTACTAAGATGTTATGCGTTTCACTGTGAGGTTTTAATGTCAGGAAAAGTTGGTTTTGTTAGCTTGGGTTGCCCGAAAGCTTTGGTGGATAGTGAGCGTATTCTTACGCAATTAAGGGCTGAAGGTTACGGCATAGTTCGTTCTTACGAAGAAGCTGACCTAGTTGTGGTTAATACTTGTGGCTTTATAACACCTGCAGTCGAGGAATCTCTTGATGCTATTGGTGAAGCTTTAGACAAAAATGGCAGGGTTATTGTTACGGGATGCCTTGGTGAAAAACCAGAAACGATTTTAGCGCGCCATCCTAAAGTTTTGGCTGTTACGGGTCATGCTGATGTTGATGGGGTTATGACAGCAGTTCATGCAAACTTACCTCCAGATCAGAACCCTTTTAGCTCACTTATTCCCATGGCAGATACGGGCGTAAAGCTTACCCCAAAGCACTATAGTTACTTAAAAATTGCTGAGGGTTGCAACAGACTATGTTCGTTTTGCGCCATTCCCATTATGCGTGGTAAACACCGCAGT
>CAZWJZ010000003.1:25607-50444 GCA_964634665.1 uncultured bacterium
TTACTTAAAAATTGCTGAGGGTTGCAACCATAAATGTAGTTTTTGCATTATTCCGCAAATGCGTGGCTTGCAAGTCTCAAGGGACGCTAGTGATGTGCTTTATGAAGCGTACCGCTTGGTGGCTAGTGGCACCAAAGAGCTCATAGTGATTGCGCAAGATAGTAGTGCTTATGGTGTTGATATTCGTTACCGTGAAACTGATTTTCAAGAGCGCCATGTAAAAGCCCATCTTGTTCCTTTGGTAACAGAGCTTGCTAACATGGGTGCTTGGGTAAGATTGCATTATGTTTACCCTTATCCGCATGTACGTGACCTTATTCCTTTAATGGCAGAAGGCAAACTTCTACCCTATTTAGATATGCCATTGCAACACGCTAGCCCTAAAATCTTAAGGGCTATGCGCAGACCAGGTGGCGCAGAAAGTCACCTAAAAACCATAAAAGAATGGCGTAGCATTTGCCCTG
The DNA here is from genome assembly GCA_964634665.1 of uncultured bacterium. Classification (GTDB taxonomy): domain Bacteria; phylum Deinococcota; class Deinococci; order Deinococcales; family Trueperaceae; genus JAHEBB01. The sequence goes on from CAZWJZ010000003.1 coordinate 26,072, forward strand.
AGCTAGCCATTCGCTCAACCTTTATTGTTGGCTTTCCGGGTGAAACCGAAGAAGACTTCAGCGATCTACTCACATTTCTAGAAGAGGCACAACTCGAGCGTGTCGGGGCTTTTACTTATAGTGAAGTTCCTGGCGCTAGCGCTAATGCTTTTGAAGATCATGTTCCTGAAGACCTAAAACTCGAGCGTCACTCGAGGCTCATGGAACTTCAGCAGCGTATTAGTCTTAAGAAGCAGCAGGCTAAGGTTGGAACAAGCTTAGAAGTAATTATTGATAGCTATGGTGAGCTTCCTGGTGAGCTTCTTGGGCGTACTAAAAGTGATGCTCCGGGCATTGATGGCAGCGTGATAGCTCAGTCTGATGGCACTGTTAAAATTGGGGATCTCGTTAACGTTAAGGTTACAAGTGCCAGTGCTTATGACCTTCAGGGTGAGGTTTTATCAACTGTTAATTGGCAACCTAATGTCATGCGGTTTTAACTAATTTTTTGGGTACGTCTGGTATCTTTTTTGCTGTTTTTACTACCTTGCCGTTGAGTCAGCATGACTTTCAGTTCATGCGAACTGGTTGCTGAGACAAGAGCATCTTCTAAAGATATTTGCCCATCTAAATAAAGATCTACCAGATGCTGATCAAAGGTTTGCATACCACGAATGTTGTCTTCCATAAGTGCATCTTTGATCTGATAGGTTTTATCTTCATCTTTAATATAGTCTCTAATGAGGGGCGTATTAACCAGAATCTCAAAAGCCAAAACCCTACCCGGACCGGTTGAGCGAGGCATGAGTCGCTGGCAGACAATACCTAAGAGGGATTCTGCAAATACAAGTCTTATCTGCTCTCGTTCGTGTGGTGGGAAGAAATCTATAATTCTGTTTACAGTACGTATAGAATCAAGTGTGTGTAAGGTACTTAAAACCAAGTGTCCTGTTTGGGCAGCCATGAGCGCTGCTTCAACCGTTTCACGGTCTCGCATCTCACCAATCATAATGACATCTGGGTCTTGACGCATGGCATATTTAAGCGCTGTCAAAAAGTCAGATGTATCTTGCCCTATTTCTCTTTGTATTACCAAACTACGCTGATTTTTATGCAAAATTTCTATCGGGTCTTCAATTGTAATAATATTTTTAGGGTACTTCCTGTTTATGTAATCAACTATTGCCGCTAAAGAGGTTGATTTTCCCGACCCTGTTGGACCTGTGACTAGAACTAAGCCGCGAGCTTGGGCTGCAAATGTTTTTAGCAAATCAACTGGCAAGCCAAGGGTTTCAAAGCTAGCCACCGTGTCTTGAATAACGCGCATGACAATACCAATAGAGCCTCGCTGCCTAAAAACGTTGCAACGAAACCTTGCGACATCTGGAATGGTAAATCCAAAATCAAGTTCATGACGATTCATAAAAAGCTCGCGTTGAGCTTCACTCATCATTGCCATGGCAATTTGTTCTGTTTGAAGGGGCGTAAGAACAGGTGAGTTTGGGAAAGGAATCAAACTACCATCTATACGCATAAAAGGAGGCGCACCTGCTTGCAAGTGCAAATCAGAAGCATGCTGTTTGACCATACTTTTAAGTAGGTCAGCAATTCTTAGCCCACGAGACTGCTGTGTGTTGCGTCCTTCAGGCTGCATTATTTAACGGAACCCTCATCGTTTTATAGTCTAACAAATAAAAAAGCTCTTGCTGCGAAGTTTAATGCTTATTCTTAGGTGAATAGTGCATAGAACTACAGTTAGCGCGCAACTATCAAGAAAATCACGTTTCAATGCGCATAATTATACTTGTGGAACAGCTAGTAGCTACACGTTTGCAAGTCATGACCAAGTCAAAATTTTGTAAGGATCAAAACAATAGCGTTTAGCCAATCATGGAGTTAACTCATGCCTATAATTACGTCTGAGGTAACGGCTGTTCTCGCCATACTCAGGCTAGCAACAATTTGTTCTGCAATATCTTCCGGTTGAATGTAACTATCAGCTTGGTAGAGTGCTTGTTCCATTTCCCGAACGGCAACCTGCATGGGCGTTGCGGTACGACTAGGATAAATACTAATAACGCGAATACCAGCTTCTTTAAATTCTGCCCTAAAACTATCTGCTAGTGCTTTAAGTGCATGTTTAGAAGCAGCATATTGACTAAAATAAGCACCTGCCTTGAGACCCGCACTTGAGTTAATAAACATAACTTGACCTTGGCTAAGCTTTAGTTTTTCTAGTAGTAATTGCGTAAGTAAATAAGGGGCCCTAACGTTTATTTGATATTGCCAGTCAAAGTCTTCAATGGCTGCATCTTCTAAAGATGCTAGTTTTACAACCCCAGCGTTATGAATAACAATGTCAAGCATAGCGATACGATGAGCCATTGCTTTCAGAGCATCATCATTTCGTAAATCAAGAACGTGAATCTCTACCCCCACATTTATTTTTTCAAACTCTTGTTTTAAGTCAAGAAGCACTTTTTCATTTCGACCCTGCAAATGCAAATTTGCACCCTGTGCAGCCAATGCTCTTGCTGAAGCCATGCCAATTCCACTACTTGCTCCAGTTAGCAACACATTTTTATTATTTAAAGACATGATTTTAAATTCCTTACCGCTTCTTCTAAATTACTGCTACCCGCAATGCTGGTACCAATTAGCACAGCATCAGCAAATTGTTTTACTTCTGCTAGTTCAGTAGCCGACTTGTACCCAGATTCTGCCACCAAAACCCCGTTAAAACCCGCTTGCTTTGCTAAGTTTATAAGCTTTGGAGCGTTATTCAAATCAATCTTTAGGTTTTTTAAGTTTCGATTATTTACACCTAAAATCTTAGTGCCCACCTCAAGCGCAATTTCTAACTCAGCTTCATCATGCACTTCAACCAAAACATCTAACCCCAAATCATGTGCAAAAGCTAAATAATCCGCCGTTTTAGTTCCTAAAATAGCTACTATTAACAGTACAGCGCTAGCACCAACATTTTGAGCCTCAATAATCTGCTGCGGATGCACCGTAAAATCTTTACGCAAAATAGGCAAATCAAGCACCTCAGCAACCTGAGAAATATACTCGAGCTTGCCTCCGAAGTGTCGTTCTTCAGTAAGTATGCTTAAAGCAGACGCGCCACCTTTGGCATAGTCTTGAGCTGCTTTGATAGGATCAAGATTGGCAATTGAGCCTTGCGAAGGACTCGAGCGTTTTACTTCTGCAATTATGCTCAGGCCGTCTTGTTTGAGTGCCGCGGCAAAACTAGCTCTTTTTGTCGTGGTAATGACTGTAGAAAGTTCCTTATCTTTGTAGTCAGTTATGCGCTCTTGGGCTATTTGTCCTAGTACACCAGGAACGTTTGTTACATCACTTAGCGTAAGGGGTTTAATAGATGTAGAAGGTTTCAAGGTGACTCACTTCTCCCCAAGTTACTTCTAAATTTTCTACACTGGCATGGGCAGGTCCTCGTTTTAGCATAATAAGAAAATGCTTAAGGTCATCTTCAGGGCCTTCAAGTACAACCTCCACCCTGCCGTCACTTAAGTTTTCAGCGTAGCCTGTAAAGCCTGCATCTAGCGCACGTCGTTGCACAAAGGTACGGTAACCGACACCTTGAACATCGCCTGAAACAATTACATTCATGTGTTTAGTCATAGTTGAATTCTCATAGTCTTATTCTTATCTTAAACCTTATTTATCTTCTTAAAGTATCGTGTGACTTTCAAGACAGCTCAAAGGTTGGTCTTAATGATTATCACGTTATCCATAGTTTAAGACTGGTACTATGCTAAAGGCATTATATTGCGCTTTTGCTTTGATAGAGTGCGCAGCTAAGAAATGGGTTTGTTAGCAAAGTTCATGAAAAAACGCCTTTTGGTTTTTAGTCTAATAGTTATTTTTTTGGTGCTTGTTTATTTTGCGCCCAACATGCCCTTGGTAAAAAACTATATCTTAGGGCAAATCGCACAGGTAGCTCAAAATCAAGGTTTTACTTTAGGTTACGATAAGGCGTCAGGCAATTTCTGGACAAATCTCAACCTTGAAGGCGTAACTGTAACGTCTGACAATGTAGATTTAAGCCTCTCAGACTTAGACTTAAGCTACAATCCGCTTTTTTTAATCAGACGACAACTCCCCCTAAGCCTAGCTCTAGACGGCTTAAGCGGAACACTCGAGCTCATGCCTTTAGTAGCCAATCGCAATCCGGCTTCTTCAGCTATTAGCGTTCAACTTAAAGAACTTAATTTGAGTAATGCACAGCTCGAGCTTTTAGATTTGCCTTATACGCTGCCTGATCTAAGTATTGATAAGGTGAAGCTTCAGCCTAGGGGTAATGAGTATTTACTTGATGCGTCTTTGAGTACCTCTGAAGGGGCTTTGGAGACTAGTGGGGTGTTTGCTTTAAATCCTTTTCGTTTGGATTTAAATGTCAGTCAAGCAGATGCAAGTATAGCGAGGCGTTGGTGGAAAGGCATTAATGCAGGCAGCGCTTCTGGAACCGTTCGTGTTGATGAGCAGGGTTTAGTCATTGATGCTCTTTTTACTGATGGCGCTATAACTTTTTTTAAGGAAACCGCAGAGAATATTTCTGGTTCAGCAAAGTACCAAAAAGGCATAGTTACAGCCACCTTTGAAGGTGAAAGCCTCGGTGCTTTGGCTACGGTGCTAGGAAAGGTAGATATTCCTGAGCGAAACTGGTCTGCCAATGCGAGCGGTGATGTTAACGTAGCACATACCTTAACTTGGCTAAGTCAAAATTGGTTACCAAAACAAAGTAGTCAGCTTGGCATAACGGGTACATCTGCAGTTGCAGTGCAAGCTTCTGGCTGGCGAAGCATTAATTTAAGAGGTAGTAGCCTTGGGCAAGCTGAATTAAGAGGCTTAGACTTTGAGAATTTAACTACTCATTTTAGTTTAGTGGAAAACAGAAACTTTAGTTTAGACGCATCCACAACCCTAAACGAACAGCCCATAACAGCTTCTTTTCAACCCCAAGAGCAAGGCTTCTTGCTAAACGCTCAAGGTGAGCAACTCGAGTTTCTTGCCAATAGCTTAAGTGATTTGAGCTTTCAACTTGAACGTAAAGAAGGTAATTTAACAGCTTTAGGGACACTCAAAAGCAACTTTAATCAATTGAACCGCGACATAAGCTCGAATGTTTCGACACGACTTGAGGATGGTGTTTGGTTGTTTGATGTTGCCGCGTCAGATGAGCTTCAGGAGAGTCTTGTAGGGCAATTTCAATTAGAAGGTCAGACACTTTCAGGTAAAGCTGATTTTAGTAATTTGGTGATTCCTCAAATTAATGAGCAACTTTCTGGTTCTCTAAATGCAACTGGGCCCCTCAATGACTTGGCTTTAAATCTTGATGTAGTTACACCCAAAAGTCTATCTTTGTCTGCCTTTAAGCTAAGCGCAGAAAATACTTTTTCAGGGACAATATCTGCAAAGCTTAATGATTATCTGAGACTAAGCGCGCTTAGTGTAGCCCTAGGTCCTCTATCTGCTGAAGGCTCGGTTGATTTTCAAAACCAAACTGCTAATTTAAGTTATGCACTCGAGCCTCTAAGCTTAGCTGGTTTGGTCAACACCGAATTACAAATGACAAATGGTAAACTGAGCTGGCTTAATGAGGAGTTTAGTCAATCAGGATTACTCTCTTTAGCAGATTTAACAACAACAGGCGTTCGAGTAGAAGAGCTTTCTGGTCCTCTTAATCTTAGTTTTGGCGAGGCAGTTTCAGGCTCATTTCAAAGCACCCAAGGTTTAAATGCTAACTTGATTAATAATAAACTCGAGCTTAGCTTTAGTGAGACAGCTTTATTTATTCTAAATGAACGCATAGAGCTTTCTGGTACAACGGGTCTATCGTTAGATGAACCGCTAGCTGATTTAGCCATAGATATCAATTTAAGCCATCCCTTAGCATCGCTTGCCCTTAGGAATGACGGCGCAATGTATGACGGAACCCTTATAACTGATTATGGTTCACTAGCTGCCAGCTACGATTTAGAGTCAGCAGCACTAAGTGGCACAGGGGCAATTCTTGATCTGCCCTTAAGCCTTTCAGGTATTGCCTCACTCGAGTCACTTGACACACAATTAAGTATTGATAATAGCTTACTTGCCAATCTATCTGGCAGTTTACGCCAACCTGTGGCAAGCCTTGGGGGTCAGCTCGCGTTAACAAGCCTTGCAAGTCGTTACGGTATAGCGACAAACGCAGTTGCAGAACCCTCCCTCAATATTGATCTTAACGGCGCACAAGGAAGCTTAAGCATTCTTGGGGATGTGCAGACAATCCCTATAGCTATGCTGCTTAATTTTGATGGTTTTGCGATAACTGCAACGGCTAACGCTTTGCCCTTTGGTATAAGCACAAAGCTAGCTGGTTCGCTTTACCCAAAGCTTAATTTAGCTGCAAGTTTTCCTTATGGCAGTTTTTCTGTTGAGCAAATTAATAACGATATAATCCTTTCTGGTCAAGGTGAGACACCGTTACTAAGTCAAGCAGGCTGGGTTTTAAGCGAACAAGCATGGCGCGCACAAGGCTCTCTCAACACTCAGACCTTAGCACTCGAGCTTCCTAACTCGAGTGCTTTGCTTTCTTTAAATTCTGATGGTTGGTGGGTAAGCTCTCAACTTAATGAACAAGCCAATAACGGTGAAAACAGCTTAACTATTGTGGGTGAATTTGTAGCCTCATCTGAAATGCCTCTAGGTCAATTAAATTCAAGTTTGACACTGAAGCTAGCCGAGCAAAGTCACGCTTTAGGCCTGTCAGGTTCTTTAGATCTACTTAAGCTAAACGGCAAGCTTCCAGCTTCAGACCTAACGGCCTTGTTAGCTTTGCCTGTTGATTTAGTAGGGCTCATTGATTTAGATGCCACATTTAACGCTTTAAACCAAACTTATAGCGCAAACGCCATTTGGCAAAGCAGCGCCCCGGAGCCCCTTACCATCAGCGTGAAGGGGCAAAGGCAAACCTTAAGCGCAGACCTAAAATCAGAAACGCTAAACCTAAGCTACGCACATTCAAAGCTGGTTATAAACGCAAATCAGTTCAAACCAGACCCTTATTTAAAAACCACTCTTTTTGACTTAAGTTTAGATGGCGCAGTTGAGTATAGCCCTGAGTCACAGTGGCTTGGTTCTTTGCAGGCTAGTGCTACAGAAACACTCGAGCTTAATGCTGAGTTGATTGCTAGCGGGGATGCTCTTTTCACCTCGGGTGAGCTTGGTTTTGAGCAGCTTGCAGCTACATTTTCAGGGTCTTTGCTACCCTTCTTAGATGTCGCTGTAGCTAGCGATCTTTTTGGCTATGCCGATCTTCAAGGCCAACTTACGGGTAGTTTTTCAGACCCATTCTTTAACGCTATTTTAGATACAAAGCTGCTGAGTTTATCTGAGCCCGCGTTAGAACTTGAAGCCCAGCGTTTTCAGTTAAGCAGTAATTTTCAAGCCGCTTCTTTACTTAACATTACGAGCAATAGTTTAACGGCAAGCCTTAAGAATGGGGTTATTTCTGGAAGTCTGAATCTGCCTTTTGTACTTGAAAATGAAGCTCATTTTCTTGCTGGTGATTTAACGGGTGACTTAGTTAATCCGTTAGTGACAGCTCGTGTAATTGGTGCAATTGCTAACGGACCTTTAAGTCTGTCTCGTACTCAATTAAACACAAATCTAGATCTATCCCTTATGCCTTTTTTAAACTACTTATCTGTTGATTCTCTTAATAAGGCTTTGATTACTGAGGCTATGGTGAAGCTAAATGGGCAGCTAAACAGCGATTTAAGGTGGCAAAGTCAAATCACAGCTGACGCTAAGTATGATGGTCTTCCTTTAAACCTAGCAGGGCAAGCCTCTGGTAATGCCTTAAACCTAAGTCTTAATGCGGTGGCCACAATAGATGATCAGCCTTTAGCCTTTGATTTAAATTTTGATAATCAAAATCTTGAACTCAGTACGCTTATAGATTCTTTTAACATCTCTCCTCTGGCAGCATTATTTAATGTACCTATTCAGGGTCTTTTATCTGGTCCGCTAAGCTATTCCGAACAGCAAGGCTTAGTCACTGATTTGCAGTTTGCAGGTAGTGCTTATGGTCTAGCCATAACAGCCACAGGTTCTTATAGGACAGCTGATTTAAACCTAACTGTCATGCTTGACCAAATTACGACTCAACTAAGCTCGAGTGATTTGGTGAACTTTAATCTTGAGGGTAGTTCAACTTACGAAGCCTATGCTGGTGAATTTACAGGAACAATTCTTAGACAGGATGGGTTTAGCTTAAACATTCTAGGTTATATTGCAAATCAAGCTGCCAGCTTGCAGGCTAGTTATCCTCAAGAAGGTCTTGCAAGCCTAAATCTTCAGCTTGCTAAAGCTCAGCTTAATGCCGAATATGAAAGATTATCAGGAGCTATCAAGCTTTTCGCGTCAAAGCCTGAAGCTCTTTTTGTGCAGCCCCCTCTCAGTCTCGAAAGCAGTTTAAATTTTTTAGAAGGAAAGCTTAAGCTTAACAACTTGACATTGGCTTCAAGCCTTTCATCCCTTCCAATTTCCCTTAATGCAAGAGGTAAGCTTTGGCCAAAAACAGCGGTTCAAGGACAAGTTGAACTTTCAGATTACCTAGTCAATTTAACGTTAAACCGCGAAGAACAAACGCTTTTGCTGAGCGCTCTTTATGAACAACTCGAGCTTCAAAGTACTTTGAGTCAGAACTTTAATGTGCTTGAAGCCTCTCTAATAGGTAAGGCAAGGTGGTCACAAGGCTTAACAGCTGCTTTTAACAGTAACTTAGCGTGGTCAGCAGAAACAGGTTACGCAGGTAGAGCAAGTCTTAGTGCCGCACAAAACCAATGGTCAAGCCAGCTCGAGCTTTTTGGTGATAGTCAGCTTCAGATTTCAGGCGAGGCAACTGCACTCGACAGTGTAGTGGCGTCCGTAAACGCTTTTTTACCTGCGGACTTTACTGAGCCTTTGTCGGGTTCTATTGCATTGAGAGCAGATTTAGCTGCGCTCTTACCTAGTTCATTGCTTAGTTCAGATTTGCTTAATTTATCAGCTGGCCTTGTCTTGCAAAGTGAACTCGAGCTTAGCGGTGAGCTTTTAAATCCTTATTTAAGTGGGTCTGCAGTTTTGACGGGTGCTTTAGAAAGTACTGGAGCTATTAGCGCAAACCTAGAAGCTGTTGACTTAGCTCTTAACTCTGAAACCTTTCAGCTCAATGCCAGCATCGATACAGTATCTTGGCAAGCTAGGTTTGAAAGCAGTCAATTAGACTTAGCTGAGCTTGTTGCTTTAGACGACTTGCACTTAAGTAGTCGACTTAATGCAGAACAACAGTGGGGCAAGCCTCTTAGTCTAACTGCAAGCCAATTTAATCTAAGCAGCAAAACGTCAAGCTTAACTGGCACCGCATCTTTTGCTAAAGATTGGCAAGGACGCTTTAACAGCAACATCCAGCTGAAAGACTTTATTCCGAACTCGAGTGGAACTATAAATGCCGAAGTTCAGCTTAGTTCTTTAGAGTCAAATCCTACGCCTCAAATCAGTGCAACACTCGAGTTTCTTAAGCTTGGTTTTGCTTCTAATGGTGAAAGTTCTGCTAGTTTGAGCGGTGAGGGTATTGTTACGGGTGCTCTTTTTGAACCCGCTATTAGTCTTAGTTTACAAGGTGAGGGCAGCGCATCTGGTGCACTTTTGGCTGTTTTAGAGCCCGCTCGAGCCCGCTACACACTGACATCAAGCTTGACTGTGGCTGGCTTTAGGTCACAACTTGATGTTTTCTTGAGTGAAAACAAGGCTCAGGCACAAGGCGATTTATCTTATGGTGATTTTCGGCTTAGAGCTAGCGAAGTAGCCGACACGGCCGTATTAGCTTTTGATGGTCTTGGTCGTTTGGATGGTTGGTCTTTAGGCTTAAATTTTGCCTCGCGTGACCTTAGTCTTGTTGGTTTATTAAGTAGTTTAGATGAGCGGCTTTCAGGTGAGCTTAATGCCGAGGCAAGTCTAACTAATCCTGAGGCAGCTTTGACAGGTAGCATTACAAATGCAGGTTTTGCAAACAGTAACTTAGGGGATATACGTCTCTTGCTACCTTCGTGGCAATCACCTGAATTACAACTAATGGGTGAAAATCTGCTTGCTTCAGTGTTCCTCTCATCAAATTTACGCTGGTCTCTCAAAGAACTAAATACGAGTTTGACAGATCAATTTACAGTTGGGCTCACGGGTGAGGGAAGTCGCACACAGGGTTATATCATCGCTGAGCTTAGAAGCCATTTGCACAAAGAAAGCCTTAGACTGAGCGCTAGTTACCTAGATAATCGCTTTAGTTTTAGTAGTGACGATACGTTTCTAAATGGCACTGTCAAGATCTTTGCAACGGTTACTCCAGACGAAGCATGGCAAGGTAGTTTTAGCTTAAAAGAACTCGAGCTTTATGGTGCTTCTATTTCAGCCGAGGGTGGCTTTTTGGGTGATTTCTTAAATCCTATGCTTACCGCAGAGACTTTGCTTGAATACAACAATTTGAGTTTAGAGGGCAGCCTTTCAGCCGAACTGGGTAGGCTTAGCTTTGAACAAAACTTCGACGCAACTTGGCTTAATGACCCACTAATGCTATCAGCTAGTCTTGCTGATAGCATTAGTTTAAATCTATACAGTCAAAGTGACAGCCAAGGCTTGCAATTAGGTCTGCGTAATGGCCTTATCAGTGCCTCTGGGTCACTAAGCCTAATTACCCAAGCAGGCACGCTCAAGTTAGCAGCAGGGAGTACAGACTGGCTCGAGCTTAGTGCAGTTTCTAAGAGTAATGAAGCTTTAGCTATAGCTTTAGCTGTTAATCCTTTGCTCATGCCAGCTTCTTCGGTAGAGCTTTTTCAACAGAATCAAAATCTGGTGAGTTTAGAAGATTTACGTTCAGGGCTTCGGCTCTCCAGTTTAAACTCCTCCGTTGGTTCGATTGATTTAAACTTTCAGCCTAATCTGCAAGCTTCTTTTAACAATTTTGAATTAAAAACACCTTATGCAACGCTGATAATGCGGGGGCAAGTTGTTAGACAAACAACGTGGCAAGTTGATCTGAACCTTGACTTAGAAGAGCTTATTACGCTTCCTTGGCTTTCACAAATCCCCCTATTAGAAACGCTTGCTGACGAGTCATTTCAACTAAGCCTAAATGACAGTAAGTTGAATCTAAGCAGCTCTTCTGAGCAAATTAAAATCAGCTCGAGTTTAGCTTTAAGTGAAGCTTTGATTGATATTAATTTAAGCAACGGTTCGGAAATGTTTTTTGCGAATCTTAGCTTCCTTAGAGATGAAGGATTTAGGGGAGGTATTGTTGCTGAGAACCTTAGTCTTTTGGTCGCTGATACTCAAGCGAGCATCAATCTTGACGCAAATGTTTTACCTGAAGCTGTGCGCTTAACTGGCGTAGCTTCCTTAGGCGAAGCTACGTTAAGTATTAGTGCTGATTATGGTTTAGCGGACTTACCAGTATTCTTAGCTCCTTTAGGACGCAATACTCAAAGTCTTAGTGGGCGCTTGGGAGTATTGCCGCTCCAATCAATTCCTTGGGTTGCTCAAAATGCACCAAACTTAGAAGGTGGTTTAAGTGCTTCGTTGCAGTTACGACAAAATAGGCTTATTGCTCAGTTTGTTAGTCCTGACCTTGCCATTGAAGATAATCATCTGCCTTTAAATTTAACTCTAAATGGGTCTTTAGATGACCTTGAGCTAAGTGCCACCTTAGGGCGAAGTCGCTTAACAGGCAATGCTACTTTAAATTCTGTTGAAGGGCTTTTCCTAGTTGAAAGCTTTCCTGCAGAAGCGCCCGCAGAAGCTATTTTTGGTAAAACAAATGTCGATGCAAGCTTAACAGGTGTTCTTAGATTCAAGCTTCCTTACCAAGATATTGCTAACAGTGAGATTCGTTTTGCAAGCGAGTTCTTTACTTTAAAACAAAATGACACAAGCACAGTCGGAAGCACAAGTTTTAGCTACGCTGATAAACGCTTTGTTTTAAATCCTACAACGTTCACTGGCACAGGCACATGGCAAGCAGGAGGCGTTATATCTGAGGATGAATTGCAGCTAAACTTTAGCGCTCTTAACGCTAACTTCAGTCCGATATTAAGCCTCATACCTCAACTAAGCAGCTTTGAACCTCAAGCCTTTGGTAGCCTTAATCTTGACGCCACAGGCAACCTAGCTAAGCCAACCATTCGTCTAAGCAGTTCAAACATTGAGCTAAGCCTAAGTGGTAGTCAGTACGAGCTCAACAACGTGCTTGCAAGCCTAGAAAATGAAACCTTTAACGCTCAAGGCATTCTCAATGGTGTTTCACCCATAACAGGCAGACTCGAGCTTTTAGGTGAGGGGCGTATTAGCTTTTTGCCTAGCTTTGCGTCTGATCTTAGTTTTTCTGCTGAGGGTGACGCGACGATTCCAACACTTGGTTCGGTTGAGCAAATTCAGGCGGCTATCACTTATCAAGAAGCTTCTGGTTGGATCTTAGATAGTACTGGGGTTTTGGGTAGTCCTTATACACTGAACGGTGCTTTAAGACCTTTGGATCTTGATTTGATCGGGCAGAATCTTAATCTTATTGCAGCTCAGTATTTTCTTGTCTCGAGTCAAGCTGATGTTGATCTAAATGTTGCTTATCTAGATAGGCGTTTTGCAGTTACGGGTGATGTTTTTACTAAGCAAGCTAACCTTAATAGTAGTCAACGAGAAGCAAGAACTCGCTCTAACCGACCGCGCCCTCGAGTGCTTTCGCTTATTGATTTTAATGACGTTACCATTCGAGCGCCTAGAGAGGTTTTGTTTACGGCCAACGTTGGTAATGCGGAGCTTTCTGTTGATACTATTTTGCGTGGAACTGCAGCTCAGCCAACTCTAGAAGGACGAGCTCAAAGTGTTAGGGGTTCTTTTCGCTTTGCGGGCCGAAACTTTACTTTAAGTCAGGCATTTGCTGACTTTCAGCCCTCTCGTGGTATTTACCCCAGCTTGTCTATTAATGCGTTTAGTAGTTTCACAAAAGCAAGTGTAACCCGAGGTTCACAAATAAGTTTTATTGAACCTTCAACAGGCGCTGACTTTAATGTCTACCTTAGCTTTACCGGAGAAATTATTCCAACACCCAACGAAGCTCGAGCTTTTAATATTGATTTGCAGCCGACGCTTAGTAGTGACGCACTGATTGATGATGACGGGAGTGTAAGAACTTTAAGTGAAAATGAGCTTTACAGCATCTTGACCTTAGGTCGTATTGAGACAGTGGCAGAACTTACGGGTGAAGGTAGTGTAGCTGAGTCTGTGGGTAGTGGTGCCATAGATACGCTGGTAGATACCTTTATTTTGGCTGAGTTACAAAAGCAATTAGCTGAAGCTTTAGGTCTTGATGTTTTAGAAATTAGAACCACACCACTAAGTAGTTTATTCACAGAAACCGATGCTAATTTTGGGGTTGCACTGCTTGTAGGTGGCTACTTAAGTGATGAACTCTTTGCAAGTTTCGAGATTAGTAATTTAAGCAATGACCCTAGCATTGTTCTTAGTAATGAGTTTAATTTACGTTACGAATTAGCTCCTTTAGAACTTGGCTTAGTAGGGCGACTCAAGCTACTCAATGACGCGCAAGGCTCAACTATTCCTGAATTAGGTCTTAACTTAGCTTACGCCATAACCCCCTTAATAAGACTCGAGCTTGGTGCAGATGTCTCTAATGCTGCGCAAAGTATTAGCTTTGGGGTTAGTTTTAGGTGGTAAGGCTTAGGCGATACCTAAAGCTCGCTGAGTCTTGGTTAAACTACTTGTCATGCGAATTATGGCTGTGTTTGCCCATCCAGATGATGAATTAGGTTGTGTTGGTAGTTTAAAAAAGCATGCTGAGCGTGGTGACGAGGTTATGTTTGTATGGACCACGTTTGGCGAAATGGCGAGTCAATTTGTTGAGCATAGTGCTGCAGAGGTTAAAGCTATTCGTCAAGATCATGGTGCCTTTGTTGCTGATAAAATAGGGGCGTCTTATCATTTTTTTGATATGGGTGACTCCCGTATGACGGGTTCACGTGAGGAGGGCTTAGCGTTAGCGCGTCTTTATGCTAGTTTTAAACCTGACGCGGTTATTACCTGGTCAGATGATCATCCACATCCTGATCACAGAATGACAGCAAAGATTGCTTTTGACGCAATCACCTTGGCGCGCATTCCAAAAATCATTAATGAAAATAGTGATGAGCTGTTTGAAGCCCACCGTAACCCTGTCCATTTTTACCAGTACAATTCAGCTGCTTTTTCAAGGCCTGTTGTTCATGTTGATATTAGTGAGCAGATAGACACAAGCGTTGAACTCTTTGCTTATTACCAAAGGTTTTATGGCTGGGAGCATACACCAGAAGCCTATAAAGAAGGTAGAGCTTTATTAGGTCGCGAATCTGCTGTCCGCTTCGCTGAGAAATTTCAATACCGAGCAAATTTTGCAGCTGCTAAAAGCTATTTGGTTTAGCAATTTCTCTTAAAAATCAGCCTTTTCTAAGCAGTCGATGAGTCTCAGGACTGAAAGACACACTTACTTCTCACGATTTTTAGGCATGATAGGAATCAATTATGCATATTCGACCCCACCTTTACACAAAAGACACGCAAGCTGTTAAAATGACCTGTTCAGTTCCGAATTGGGAGGCACGGGTGACTCAAAGAGTTCTAATATTCGTTTGCTTAATAGCAATGCGTTGTTTTACATTCGCGCAAGATAGAAGTACCGAAGATTATATTCAAGATGGTGAAGCGTACTTAGCTAGAGGTAACTGTAGTTTTGCGCAATCCGTCTTTCAAGAAGCTTTAAAACAAGAACCTAACAACACCACAGCTCTTTTAGGTAAAGGCCGTTCCCTAAGCTGCCAAGAAGCGTGGGTAGCCAGCATTGACGAATTTCAAAAGGTTCTAAGTCAAGAACCTAATAGCGTCTCAGCTCATGTAGAATTAGCGCTTGCCTACCAAAGACAGTACAGCAGTGACCCAAACGGTTACCCAACCCGCTTACAAGATGCACTCAGTGTCTTACAAGACGCAGAAGCACTTGACCCAAACAACGCTGAAGTTCTAAATAGCAAAGGTGTTGTCTTATTCATTCTTAATGATCTAAATGCTGCCAAAGAAGCACTCGAGCGTGCTGTTATTCTTGCTGATACCTCTGGTTTGAATGACCGTGCTAAATCCGTTATGCATGTGAATTTAGGTAAAACGTATCGTGATTTAGATGATCTTCAGCAGGCTTTGCAGTCTTTTAGGCGTTCAGTCATGCTTAATCCTTTAAGTGCTTCGGCTCATAATAATGTTGGCAATATTTACTTTAAGTTAGGCAATTGTGACCAAGCCAAGTATGAATTAACGCAAGCTGTAAATCTAAATAAAAGTTCTTTAGATGCGCTTTCAAACTTAGGTATTACGCTTTTTGAGTGTGGTGATGTCTCTGTTTCTGTTGCTTATTTAGAAACGGCTTTAGATATACCAGGTGCACTTAACTTACCTCCTCTTTATACTTACTTAGCTCGAGCTTACATTCAGCAAGGTCGTTATGATGAGGCTGTTCAAAGAGCCCAGCAAGGCGCTTTGTTACCTCCTGTTAGTGCTGATGCCTTTTTCTACTTAGGTCAAGCTTACGAGAACCGTAATACTTCAGGTGATTTAGAAAGAGCCAGAGAAGCTTACGAGCGTGCACTCGAGCTTAATGCTGATTATCCGTCAGCAAGAGAAGCGTTAGGTCGACTACCGTAATTAGAGTATTTGATTAGTCAAACTAAAGGATAGACTTTAAGCTAAGTCTATCCTTTTTGTTTTTACTGTTCTCACCTAGGTCGGACTTCCTAAGATTTAAAACATGATTCAAGCAGTTTGGTATCTTGAATCTGAATTGTTCTGGTCAGCAAAGTGCCTTGATATCTGGGCTTTTTTACAGGCTAGCTACTGATTCTTGCAACTCTTTGCCTTTAAGTTCTCGTTCTATTTCTCCATCTTTCAGGTAAATCACTCGGTCTGCATAGCTAGCAGCTTTTTGATCGTGGGTGACCATAATGACCGTCCAGTCACGTTCTGCTACCCCGTTTTGCAATAATCCTAGAACTTCTTCACCTGTTTTACTATCTAAATTACCTGTTGGTTCATCTGCAAGAATAACTGCAGGATTGTTTATAAGCGCTCTGGCAATAGCTACTCTTTGGCGTTGCCCACCTGAAAGTTCACTGGGTTTATGGTTTAGTCTCGATTCGATGCCTAGTAGCGTCGCAATTTCTTTACACCTTATTTCTGCAGTTTCCTTCTGCCCTGCGACTTCTGCAGGCAGCATAATATTTTCTTTTGCGCTGAGCGTGGGAATAAGTTCAAAGGTTTGAAAAATAAACCCTAATTCATCTCGACGAAGCAACGTGAGTGCATCATCATTTAGACTGGCGGTTGATTTGCCTTTTAGAATGACGCTACCATCATCTGGATTATCAAGTAAGCCTAATAAATGCATTAAGGTTGATTTACCACTACCGCTTGGGCCCATCACTGCAACAAATTCACCTTTACGAACTTTTAGGCTTAGGTCTTTCAAGGCATAGATTACTTCTTCACCAAGTTGATAGCGTTTGCTTATATTTTTCGCTTCAATAATAATTTCTTTACTCACGTTGCACTTCCTAAAGCAGTTACAGGGGATAATTTTGCAGCTCGGTTAGCAGGAAAAACCGAGGCAACGAGACCTAAAACAGGTGATACTAAAATAGCGGTTAGCACCAAACGAATAGGCGTGTAAGGTTCAATAACAAAACCCGTTAAGGCATTAGCCCCTGAAACAATAACTTGGGAAAGGAGTAAACCGCAGCCTAAACCAATAATGGTTCCTAAAAAAGCTACAATAATACCTTCAGCCAAAACAATTTGCCTGACCTTAGCTCGAGTGAGCCCTAAAGCTCTTAGAACAGCTATATCATGTTTTCTATTAACCAAATTCATACCTAAAGTGTTCGCAACACCCAGAGCAGCAATAAAGATGGCTAGACCTAGTAAGCCGTTAGTTGTCACAAAGGTTCGTTGTGTTAAGTTCAAAATGCGCTCTCGGTAACTAGCATTTAAGGTTATATCTAGAAATAGGTCAGGAAATTCTACTTGTAACGCTTCTTTAACCAGGGCCGAATCTACAGCTTCTTGAACCGTCATTACAAATAAATCTGGAGTGCCACCCCCAAACATTTCAGCATCATTCAAACTGGCAACAAAGGTTTCCCCACCACCTGTAAAATCAACCACTACCCCTGCAACTTCAAAGTCTTGAAAGCCGTCGTTAGTTCTTAAACTCACAGTGTCACCCAGTTCAACATTAAAGCGGTCTTTAATTGTGTTCGCGGCAAGCACTTTACCACCTTCAAGCAGCGCTTCATAACCCAACTGGTTGTTACCTTGGCCCTCTATGTACTGAAAGCGACCAAAACCATCGTCCGGGCTGAACCTTGCAGGGTCAACCAAAATAATGACGACGCTACGCCCACGACTTTGACCTTCTGGTTCAAACCGCACAATACGCAAACCCACACCACTAATGGCATCCAGTTCAGGAATAGCAGCTCGAGCTTGTGCTTCGAAGTCATCAGGAAAGCTTATAGGAGAAGTTACAAACATATCACCAACAATGGTTGTATCAACCCAATCTGCTATTGATTTGTTTATACCTGCTACCATTGAGCCAACACCAATAGTGAGTGCTACGCCTATAACTACGGTGCCTATAGCAACCCCGTTTCGCACACCGTTTCTCAAAGCAAAGTCAGCACCTAAACTACCTGCAATACCAAAAAACGATTTGAGAATAGGGCTAAATATTTTTGTTAATGGTTTTAGAAAGAGCGGTGTTAAGAGCATGATGCCTAGAAATAGACCTACCATACTTAAAAATGCGCCTAGTAGCGACCAATAGCTTGGCCAGCTAATAAGCGCAGCTAAAATACCAAGTAGTAGAGACAGCCATCCCCAATGAGGTTGACGCACTTTCCCTGCATCTTCTGAAAGCCTTGAGGCCACAATAGGAGCTGTTTTTGAGGCAGTGGTTGCAGGTAAAAAGCCTGCTAGTAAGGCAACCAACACACCAATAGCACTGGCTAAGAGTACAGAGTATGTAGGTACCACAAGCCTGCGAAATTCAAAGCCAATCACAATTGCGTTTAGCCGAACAATTGCGTAGGCAAGAACAATGCCTAAAACTAAACCCACAATAACACCAGCCAAACTAAGTAAAAAAGCTTCTATAAGCGCTAGGTTTTTAACTTGGCCTCTGGTTAAGCAAATGGTTCTAAGTAGTGCATATTCACGCGTTCTTTCAACAATAGCAGCTGCAAAAGTGTTGTAAGCCATAAAGCCCCCTAAAGCAAGAAGGGTTGCCGCTAAAATTCTTAGGCCAGCCTCAAGGGTATCAACTATGCCAAAGGCAATATCACCACTCCCTGCGGGCAAGGTCACAGCGTAGGCTTCACCAACCGTTTCTGCAAGCCTTTCTTGTACCAGTTCAAGATTTGCAGTTGGGCTTAGCATAATTTCAAAAATAGAGGCTCTACCAGACAATTTGATAAGCTCTTGTAAATCACTTAAATTTGCAACGCCAACACGCCCCCCATTCGTACTGGGGTAGCCAATACTATCGTCTAGTAAGCCTGTAATTTGGAAACTTAGGGGTCCAAATTGAGAGGCAAATTCAATTTCATCGCCAAGCTTATAGCCTCTTAATTCAGCAAAGGCATTAGCTAAGGCCAAACCGTTAGAGCCTGCTTCAGGTAAAGCCCCTGCTAAAAGCTCAACAGGAATATCCTCAGCAAATTCTGTTTGGCGACCCGAAAGTTGAAAGCCAGTATCAACACCCGGCACAACAGAATCTTGCACGGCTTGTACATCTCTAACGGGTTCTGCCCGATAATTAAGGATAGGTCTAACTGTCTCGACACCCTCGGTTGCCGCAACTAGATCAAAAATATCGTCAATGGCAAAAACCGCACGACCTTGCGCGCCCGGCGTAACCAACAAATCAGCCTTGCCTGAAGCAGCTTCTAGCGCTTCTGAAATATTAGCCCGAACATTATCCCCAACGGAAAGGGTAGCAAGCACCGAGGCAATCCCTAAAGAAATACCCAAAACCGTTGCCAAGCTACGCCACTTATGTCTTAACAAATTCTTAATGGCCAAACGCCACAAAACATTCACTCAAGGAGTCTAGCGTGAATTGATACCTTATAGGAAGTGACTTACTAACAAATAGAATTTAATCCACGCTGCCTGAATCATAAAAGGTATACTCGAGCTTAGCTATGAACGTGATTATTTACGGTACCAATAAATCGCAAGACTGCAAAAAAGCGCTCAGATTTTTTAAAGAGCGCAATCTGCAAGTTCAATTCTTTGATCTTAAAACCCACATTATGTCAGCTGCTGAACTCAACCGATTTATTCAAAAATATAGCCTTGATGCCCTGATTGATAAAACCTCAAAAAGCTACAAAAAACAAGGGCTCGAGTTTATGCGGGTTTCTGATGAGCAGATGCTTGATAAGCTTATGGATGACCCTTCGCTTATGGTTCAGCCTTTAGTGCGGGTTGCTAAGGACTTTGCTGTGGGTTGGGATGAGTCTGTGTGGCGTGAGTGGTACAAACAGCAGTAAATGTCTACATTTTATGTCGGTTACTGTATTCGCTTCTTTCGCCCTGCTTGTTATGCTCACTTGTGAAGGTTTTATTTATTGGCGATATTTTTGCAAAGCCCGGTCTGAACGTTTGCCAAGCTTTTTTAGCAGACTATGCAGATGATTATGATTTTATTATTGCTAATGGTGAAAATAGTGCGGGTGGTTTTGGCTTAACCAGAAAGCACTTTGATCAACTTCTTGACTGGGGTGTTGATGTGGTAACGCTTGGTAATCACAGTTGGGATCAACGAGAAGTCATGAGCTTGTTAGAAGAAACACCCCGATTAATAAGACCCCTTAATTACCCGAGTTCTGCGCCCGGCTCAGGCTATACGCAGTTAAGGGCAAGAACAGGTGAAGCCATTACGGTTGTTCAGGTTATGGGGCGTATCTTTATGGAACCCCTCGACTGCCCTTTTATAGCTATGGATAATATGCTCGAGTTTGTGCCTGAAGGTCAGGCTTGCATTGTTGATTTTCATGCTGAGGCAACCAGTGAGAAAAAAGTGATGGGGCATCATCTTGCCGGGCGGGTATCTGCTGTTATAGGTACACACACGCATGTGCAGACAGCTGATGAACTTATTAAAAAAGGAACGGCTTATATTACAGATGTGGGTATGACAGGGGTTCAGGATTCTTCTATTGGTATGCGTTTTGAAGAGGTTCATACTAGATTTGTTGAGAAAGTCCCTGCACGCTATAAACCAGCTGATAAAGCGGGCACACTTTGTGCTATAGAGCTTGATATTGAAGGAAATAAAACGGTGGGTTTAAAGCGCTTTCAGTGGCAAAGCGAAGAAGAATAAGCTAGCGAAGCCTGCTATAATTGAGTTAGTCGTGGTTTTTACTTCGTGTTAAACCCAAGTTACCAGATTTTAACTTAGCTTTATTTAAATGAGTTTATTTACTATTTATATATTTTTTTGGAGGTAAGTATGGCAGGCACAAAGCAACCTGAAGCTGTCTTTGAGCAATTAAAGCGAGATGTCGATTTTTTAGCATCTGCGTTAGGAACGGTCATTACAGAATTAGAAGGAGAAAAATTCTTTGCACTTGTTGAACAAGTACGCTCCCTCACCAAACAACTTAGACAAGATCCTGATGAAAAAATTGCTTCAGAATTAAGTGAGCTCATTACTAATTTAAGCCTTTCAAGTTCTGAAAAATTACTTCGAGCCTTCACCGTATATTTTCAACTGGTCAATATTGCCGAAGAGATACATAGAGTTCGGGTAAATCGTTTAAGAGAAGGCCAAGCCAGCAAAGATAAACCTCGCGCTGAATCTGTAGCTGCCGCTGTAAAGTCACTAAAAGACCAAGGCTGGTCACGGGAAGAAGTACGTCAATTCATGTCCGAACTTGACATTCAACCCACCATAACGGCTCACCCAACCGAAGTTAAGCGCTACACCATAAGGTTAAAACTCGAGCGTATTTCTTCGGCGATGCGGCATTTGAGTGAGTGGGACTTATCACCGCAAGCTAAAGACTTATTGCATGAGGAAATATTTGCAGAAATTTCTACCTTGTGGCAAACCAAAGAGTTATTTTCTAAAAAACCTAGCGTGATTGATGAAGTTAAAAGTGCGCTTTACTATTATCAGCGTTCTTTACTTGACGCTGTTCCTCGCTTGATGCTTGATATGGAGGGCGCACTTAAGCTTTACTATGGTGATGCTGAAGATGATTCTCCTTTACCGCCAGTACTTAAGTTTAGGTCTTGGATTGGTGGCGATAGAGATGGGAATCCTTTTGTCACACCAGAAATAAGCATTGAAACCTACCAATTGCAGTCGAGTATTGCCTTAGAGCGCCACATGGCTGATATGGATTTATTGGTTCAGCGTTTATCGCAATGGCAAGAGCGCATTAGTTTAACCAAAGACTTTCGTGATGATATTGAGGCGCATAAAAGCGATCAAGAGCGCTTCCCTGAAGAACCCTTTAGGCAAAAAATTGTGCGTATGCATAGTGCTTTAAAAAGCACTAAAGAGCAAGCCTTTGGCCTTAACAACACCCAAAGTTCTAGCACAGATCCTTCCTATGATTATCAAGCAGGACTCGAGCTTATTGAGTCAACTTTGAAACAAGGTCAAGGTGAGCGTGCTGCCAATGCTTTTGTTAGGCCTATTCGTTACCGTGCTGCCGCCTTTGGCTTTCAGCTTGCTGCTCTTGATATACGGGAACACTCAAGAGCGCATGAAGCTGCTGTAGCAAATTTATTTGCGTATGCGGGTGTTCATGATGATTACGCTGGCTTATATGAAGACACTCGAGTTGCTTTGCTTAGTGCTGAGCTTGGGTCTCGCCGTCCGCTTACGCCTGAAGGTGCTGAGCTTGACAGTGAAACCTTAAGGGCACTTAATTTCTTAAAAGTATTTAAAGCAGCAAGGGCTAGATTTGGTCACGATGCCACGGGTAGTTATGTTATTTCTATGTCTGAAGCTGTTTCTGACATTCTTGAAGTGCTGATTCTGGCAAAGCAAGCTGGTATTTATAATCTTGATGTTGCGCCTCTTTTTGAAACTCAGCAAGACCTAATTAATGCACCCGCCATTTTGACTAAACTCTTTAGCATTCCTGAGTATAAGATGCATGTTGAACGTCAGGGCATTCAAGAGATTATGATTGGTTACTCTGATTCTAATAAGGATGTTGGCTTTTTAGCTGCTAACTGGGCGCTTTATGAAGCTCAAGAAGGTATTGCTAAAGTCTGCAAAGAGGCTAGTATCCCTTTAAGGCTATTTCATGGCCGTGGTACTAGTATTGGTCGGGGGGGTGGACCTAGTGGTCAGGCTATTTTGGCGCAACCTGCTGGTTCTCTTAATGGCCGTATGCGCACTACCGAGCAAGGTGAAGCTCTTAGTGATCGCTACTCAGATATAGATTTGGCGCATAGGCATTTAGAGCAAGTAGTCAATGCGTTTATTTTGTCTAGTGCTAGAGATAAAGGACCTTTACCTGAAGTGCCTGAAGCATTTCGTGCTGCGCTTGCTGCTGCGTCACAAGTCGCTAAAGATTTATATAGGTCTTTTTTAGAAGCAGATGGGTTTTTAGATTTTTATCATACGGTTACACCCATCGAAGAATTAAGTCGCTTGCAGATTGGTTCTCGCCCTGCCAGACGCAAAGGTGAAAAGTCACTTAGTAATTTAAGAGCCATTCCATGGGTTTTTTCTTGGACGCAGTGTAGAGCTAATTTACCGGGTTGGTTTGGACTTGGCTCAGGTCTTGCTTCTATTGAAACGGAAACGCTGCAAGCAATGTATGCGTCTTGGCCTTTCTTTAAAACCATTATTGACTTTGCTCAAATGAGCTTAGCTAAGGCTGACATGCGAATTTTCAAGTCTTACTTTGACTTGGTTGAACCTAACTTAAGAGATGCTTTTTGGCCTTTACTAAATAATGAATTTGAATTGAGTTTGAAACAAATAGAGCGCTGCACAGGTGGAATGCTGTTAGAAAATGACCCTACCTTAATGCGTGGCATTGAATTACGTAACCCTTATGTTGACCCTATTTCATTAATTCAAGTTGAATTAATAAAGCGTCTACGTAATTTACCAACAGAAAGTGATGACAAAGATAAGCTTGATGCAGCTGTACTCATAAGTTTAATTGGCATTGCAGCAGGTATGAGGAATACCGGCTAGCAATTCTTGAACTCAGTACAAAAATATGTAAAAATATCGAGAGTTTAGTTATGATGCTTAGCAATGAGAAAGAACTGTTGAAATTTACAGCAGTTCGTTTTCAGTACGATCCAGCAATCCTATTCAACTAAGTTCGAGGAGACCTCATGAGAATTAATCAGCTAATCATCTGCTTTATGTTAGGCTTATTCAGTTTTGTATTAGCCAGTATTAGTGAAGGTGACACAGCTTACGACGCAAATGATTATACTACTGCCATAAGCTACTATCAAACTGCCTTTGATAGTACTCAAAGCGTAGAAGCGCTCTATAAACTAGCCAAAGCCACCACTGAACTAGCTGGCACGCTAAATGACCCCAAAGAAGCAGAAACGCTTTACAACCAAGCAGTCAACTTTGCCAAAGAAGCCATCACCCTTGACCCTAACGAAGCCGAAGCCCACTTCGAACTGGGCCGAGCTACAGGTCGCCTCGCACAATTCAAAGGCATACTGGAATCACTAAATCTATCAAGTGACATAAAAAATAGTTTCGAAAAAACACTCGAGCTTAACCCTAATCATGCGGGTGCATTGCATGGTTTGGCTATGTGGAATCTTGAAGTTCCTTGGATTGCTGGGGGGCGCACGTCTGCTATGAAAACTTTTTTTGAGAGAGCCATTGCGGTAGAACCTGATGTTCCTACTCATTACGTCGAATATGCAGGTGCACTCATTCGTTTAAATGAGCCTGAGGCCGCAAAAGCATTATTAGTAGAGGTACTTAGCTTTACACCTGAAAATATTGGGCAGGAGAAAGATTTAGAAAAAGGAAAAGCTCTTTTAGATTCCCTTAAATAAGGATTAAAACGACTTAACTATAGATAGACTCATTGAGTTATGAAAGTGCCTGCTGGGTATATTTTTGTAGTGTTAAGTTACTCCATAGAAGGTTTGCAAACTACTGAATGGGTCTATCCGTACGCTTCGCTTGGTACTTCGTGACACTCGCTTAAAAGCCTTTAGCCAAGAACAGTCCTGAACCACA
>CAZWJZ010000004.1:0-14300 GCA_964634665.1 uncultured bacterium
CTAAGCTTGTGATTCCTAAGCTAATTGCCCTTGATTTAGATGGCACTCTTTTAAATTCAAAAAAACAAATTTCAACTCGAGCACTTAAGATTTTAGGTGAGTACAAACGTCGGGGTAGTGAAATTGTAGTTTGTACGGGTCGGCCTCCTCGCATGGCGCTTGCTTATGCCCGAGAGATTGGTGCGCGTTATAGTGTTAATTTTAATGGTGCTGTTATTTATGATGTGGCGAAGCAGCGCGTTAAAGAGCATTTTGATATGAACGCGGCTGAAGCTATGCTGCTAACACAGCACTTAGCAGACCTACTTCCTGAGTTTATGGGTTTATTTGAAGCTAGTTACGGTTGGTTTTGTAATCAGGCTTTTCACACTCATCATTACGCAAACCATCCTACTGATTTATCTACTTTAGATAGTACTCCTCATGGCATTGGGCCTTTAGATACTTTTATTGACGGTCGTGTGAGTAGTTTTTTGCTTAGGCATCCTGAGTTAAATTCAGCTTTACTCAGTGAAGAGCTAAAAAGCTATGAACTGCATTGTACTTGGAGTGGTGATCATTACCTTGAGGTATCAGCCAAGGGTGTTCATAAGCTTTTTGCATTGCAGAAGCTTTGCCAAGAGCTTGGCGTTACTGCCTCAGAGAGTATTGCTTTTGGTAACGCGCACAATGATCGTGAAATGCTTAGCTGGGCGGGTTTAAGCGTTGTCGTTAGTAATGCAAGTAATGACGCTCGAGCTGTTGCAGATGAGCTAACATTTAGTAACGATGAGAATGGCGTTGCTATTTTTTTAGAGCGCTATTTGGCTTAAATAGCTTCATAGGATTTGTGAGTTTTTAACCCTAATCAGGGAGTAAGCTACGAATAGCGTGTTAGGCGCTTTCTGAGCATGCATAATATCAAAGTTTAGGTTCAAGCAGACTGCACTTGAACTCGAGTTTTTTGAACACCTAGCAATTTAAGGTATTTTGCCCTATTCAGCTTATTTTTGGTCTTTCTTGGATATTTGGTGAAACGAGCCTACTGTTTTAAATAAAACATGTTAAACTTCTCCTTGCGTTTTATTGCTGAATTCTAGTCCTTTTTCAGCTTAAACTCAGTTTTTTAGGAGGACATATGCAAGGGTTAACGATTTTAATCCCGTTATGTGCAATTGTCGCATTGGTTGCTGCTTATTTGTTAGCACAAAAGATTCTTAAGCAAGCTACTGGCGACGAGCGTATGGTGGAAATTTCAGATGCTATTAAGCAAGGTGCTATGGCATATATGAACAGGCAGACACGCACCATTGGTGTTGTTGCCATTATTATCACGGTGCTTTTTGCCATTGTTGCTATGACGCAAAGTGGTGGCTCCTCAACTATTTGGTGGTGGACAACCATCGGCTTTATTGTAGGTGCTATTTTTTCTGCTGTTAGTGGTTATGTGGGTATGAATATTGCTGTTCGGGCTAATGTTCGTGTTGCTCAAGCTGCTAGAACGAGTCTTAAGGGTGCTCTTGATATTGCTTTTAATGGTGGCGCGGTGGCGGGTCTTGCCGTAGCGGGTCTTGCCCTTTTAGGTGTGTCTGGCTTCTTCTGGATTTTCTATGGTGTTCTTAGATTACCTAACCCTGTTGAACCCCTTGTTGGCTTTGCTTTTGGTGCATCTCTTATTAGTCTATTTGCACGTGTTGGTGGTGGTATTTACACCAAAGCAGCTGATGTTGGCGCTGATCTTGTAGGTAAGGTTGAAGCTGGCATTCCTGAAGATGATCCTCGTAACCCTGCGGTTATTGCTGATAATGTTGGTGATAATGTTGGTGACTGTGCTGGTATGGGTGCTGACCTTTTTGAAACCTACGCAGTTACGGCCATTGGTGCTATCTTTCTTGGTTACTTACTGCCTGATGTTGCAGGCGCTTCAGCAAGGCTTATTTTGTTTCCCCTTATTTTGGGTGCCATTGCAATTCTTGCCAGTGTAGCGGGTGTCATGTGGCCTGATGGTGTTTGGCCAATTAAAATGGGTAAAGATAAAAATGAAGATGGCGAGATCGATAATGAAGAAATTAATGTTATGGGTATGCTTTATAAGCGTGTCTACATTAGTGCTGGTCTAAGTGCCATTGCTTTCATTTTTGCAACACTTATTACTTTTGTTGGCTTTGACTTTAAGGGTGTCCTTGGTCGCGGAAACATGTTTAATTTATTCTTGTGTTCCCTTATTGGCATTGCCGTAACCATTGGTCTTATGTTCATTACTGAGTACTACACGAGCACAAACTTCCGTCCTGTTCGTAAGATTGCTAAAGCTTCTGAGACAGGTGGTGCTACAAACATCATAAGTGGTTTGGCTGTAGGTATGGAGTCAACCGCTGTTCCGGTTATCATTTTAGCTTTTGCCACCTTCTTCTCATTTCAACTAGCTGGTCTTTACGGCATTGCCATTGCAGCTGTTGCTATGCTTTCAATTACTGGCGTTATCGTAGCCATGGATACCTATGGACCTATTACTGATAATGCTGGTGGCATTGCAGAAATGAGTGAATTACCTGAAGAAACCCGTAAAAATACGGATGCCCTAGACGCAGTGGGTAACACCACAAAGGCTGTCACCAAAGGTTACGCCATTGGTTCCGCAGCACTTGCATCTTTGGTTTTGTTTAATGATTATACTCACCGTTTAGATGCTTGGGCACATGAACGCGGTTTAGCGAGCTTTGAGTTCCGTCTTGATAATCCTATTGTTTTGGTAGGTCTTTTTATTGGTGCTATGCTTCCCTTCTTATTTTCCTCATTGCTTATGGAATCTGTAGGTAAAGCAGCAGGTGCGGTCATTGAAGAAGTACGCCGTCAATTCCGTGAAATTCCTGGTATTATGGAAGGTACGGCCAAGCCAGATTATGCCAAATCAGTTGATATTGTGACTGCCGCAGCGCTACGCGAGCTTCTTATTCCTGGCATCTTGTCAGTAGTTGCGCCGCTCATTGTAGGCTTCTTATTTGGCCCCTTAGCCTTAGGTGGTTTGCTTATTGGTGTTATTGCCAGTGGTTTAATGATGGCCCTAATGATGAGTAACGGTGGTGGTGCTTGGGATAATGCCAAGAAGTACATTGAAGATGGTTATCATGGTGGTAAAGGCAGCCCTGCCCATGAAGCAGCCATTGTTGGTGACACGGTTGGTGACCCGTACAAAGATACTGCTGGTCCTAGCATTAACCCACTTATAAAGGTCATTAATACTATCGCGCTCATTTTTGCGAGCATAATTGCTTCTTCGGGTGGCATTTTGATGTAACTGCTAAGCAAATCTGATATGACTCAAAATTGCATAAGAACGTGAAATAAAAAACCTCAAAGACAAAATGCTTTGAGGTTTTTTTAAGCACTAAATTTAAGTATAGAGTTAATCAAGCTAAAAAAATCAAGACAAAAACAAAAAAGAACACAAGTTTTCTCATCTAAGCCAAGCATCCCAAAGAATAGTTACGAGTGCTAAATTAACATTCAAAGGAGGTACAAACTATTACCGAAAACCAACTGTACTTCTTAATAAACTCTCTGAACCACTAGAGGCTCGAGTGCTTCAACTAGGTTGATGCAACGTAGCAGCACATAAGGCTTCAGGGAGTTTTTTTTATGCTTTTTTCTCAGCAATCACTTCGTAGTAATGCCAGTGTCTGGTTACGCCCAAAGCAGAAGGGGCATCTTCTTCTAAATTACGAAAAACAAGAATGTGTAAGGGTTCCAAAAGCTTTTTTAAGTCGCTTTCATTGATCGTTAAAATGCTTCCAGTAGACGCTCTATAATCATTAGGTCCAAAAAAGTGGGCGGCAAATAAGCCCTCCTCTTTTAAAGAACCTTGAATGGTTTGCCAGACTTCAGCAAAGCCTGAGCTTGAACAAAAAGGTAAACTTAAGCCTGCATAGATAAAATCAACACTCGGCAACTTCGCCTTCTCAAAAGAACTCACCTGAACTTGTAAATTCGCTCTATAAATCGGCTCGAGCTTTCCTAAGAGTCGCCTAATGGCTGCCGCCTCTTTGTCTATAGCTGTGACTTGCCAGCCTTCGTGAAGCAAATAAAGGCTTTCTGTGCCATCTCCTGACCCTAAATCAAGCGCTGTTCTTTGAACTTCTATTTCAAAAAAGCTGAGTGCTTCTAGAAAGAAGGGTCTAGGCTCTCTATTTTCTAGGCTTTCATAGTAATTTGACCAATTTGACACAAAAAACTATACCAATTGCATTTGCAGGATTAGTTACTCGACCAAACAACTTATAAAAAACAAGCCGCTAAGAAGTACTAAACCAGCTAGAAAGAAATCAACGTTATTAAGCTCGAGTTTTTAATGAGTGCTGAGCGTTAGACTACTGCTTATGTCTGCTCGCGAAGCCTTTCTTATGGGCGTAAAAGATGCTTCTCCAACGTATCCTGCGGTTCTTTCTTTTGGTTTGGTGGCTGGGGTTAGTACTAAAGCTATTGGCATTGCTAACTTGCAGGCTATTCTTATGTCTATTTTTATGTTTTCAGGTACTGCGCAATTGGCCAGTTTACAACTTTACAGTGAAGGCGCATCCCTCATCATTATTTATTTGACTGCTTGTTTGGTTAACTTTCGCTACATCATGTATAGTGCTACGCTTGTACCTTACTTAAAAGAAATGTCTTTTACTTGGCGAGCTTTGCTCTCTTTTCTTATGGTTGACCAATCTTTTGCTTTTGCCTTGAACCGTTTCCAAGACAATCCAAATATGCTTAGTAAAGGCTGGTATTATTTAGGTATTTCCATTCCTCTTTTTGTTTTTTGGAGTACAACCTGCGTTATTGGCATTCTTTTAGGTGCAAGACTACCTCAGAGTTTATCTTTAGAGTTCACGCTACCCCTTGTCTTTTTAGCTTTAACCGCAGTCACTTTAAAAAGTAAAGCTGCCGTGGTGGCCGCTTTTACGGGGGGGATAAGCGCAGCTTTATTCGCATCTCTAGCTAATGGTTTAGGCTTGGTAATAGCTGCAATACTTGGTGTAACAGCAGGGCTTATAAGTGAAACCTGGTTCAAACGCCATGAATAGTATTTGGTTTTTAGTTGTTACCCTATCTTTGCTCACCTTTTTGCTTCGGGCGTCCTTCTTACTGTTTGGCAGTAAACTCGAGCTTTCGTCAAGATTTGAACGTATTTTTCGCTATGTACCCGCGGCTATTTTGGCTTCTTTGGTTGGGCCTGCGTTTGTTAAAGATGCTGGGGTTGTGAGTTATAGTTTGATGAATCCGCAGTTGTTGGCGGGTTTGCTTGCCATTTTGGTTGCTTGGAAAACAAAAAGCATTCTACTAACGCTTGTTAGTGGAATGCTTTTTTTATGGTTATTTAAGGCTCTTCTTTAAAAAAGAATTGGTAAGCGGATTTCCTTTTGTGTCGAAGGAAGGTGGGCGTCCGCTTACCTTTTATTACAGTAGCAGAGCTTTTTAATTAGGCTTGGCTATTCGTCACAAAATTATCCGCACGTAGCAAATACCACAATGGTTACAGGACTAATTAGCTTACTGTAGTAATTTCCGTTGTAGTCTGTTCCTTCTAATTGAATAGATGCATATGAACCTTCAGAGGTTGGGCTAGCAAAAATGGCACCAGCGACATCGTCATCAATTGGACTAATCCCTGCACTGTAAACCACAGGACCATTAGTATAAGTACCACCTGAAGTGAGTGAACATTCAGTAGCTTCTTCACCACAGCTTAGTCCTGGAGGAACATTCATAGCTAATGACCCTCTAAAGCTCTCTCCTGTCGCTGTAGCAATACGGTTTCCCTGAGCGGTAAAGTAATCAGTGGAAAAATTTTCTATATAAGCACCCATAGAGCCCGGTCTGGCAAATGCTTTTACGCGCATAGACTGAATGACATAGCTTGAAGGTACGGAGCATTCGGCAATGACATTGCCATCAGCATCTTCTAAATCAACAAATGTGCGCGTCAAGGTAATTTGGCTACGAGCTTCATCAGCACCATCAACGAGGGCAACTACTAAATCTGCGGTAGGTAGAACGTTAGTTAAGTTACAACCTGCAAGCAAAACGGTTATAACAGCGAGTAGTGAGAGTAAGTTTCGTTTCATACAAGCTCCTCCTTGAGCCCTGGATTTATAATATAGAACGAAACGCGCTTCAAGCCCGCTAAAAAATCCACAGGTTCAACATGAACCTCTTTTGGAACATTTATCACAACGGGTGCAAAGTTAAGTATTCCTTTAATCCCCGCAGCCACTAAATCATCTGCGGCAGCCTGAGCTGCAGCTTGAGGAACCGTTAAAAATCCTATATCTATGCCTTTTTCTTTGACTACTTCTGCCATTTTGTCTGTCGATTGAATCGGCATAGCACCCACAGTTTGACCCACAACCTTAGGGTTATTGTCAAAGCAAGCCTTTAAACTAAAATCATATTGATCAAAATTGGGGTAATCAGCAATGGCTTGCCCTAAACGACCCATACCTACAATAGCTACATTCCAAGGACGATTTAAACCTAAAATGCGGCGTAACTCTCGACGTAAGGTAGGAACCGTGTAGCCTGCACCTCGTGTACCAAAGCGCCCAAAGTAGGCTAAGTCTTTTCTAACCTGAAACGCTGAAACTTGCGCTTCTTCTGCTAACTGATCAGAGGAAGTATTCTTAATCCCTTGATTTTCTAAGGTAGTTAAGATTCGTAAATACGTGACCAAGCGACTGATTGTAGCCGTAGGTATCGTCGACATTATCTAACGAAGCTTTCAATCCCTTGGCTGCTAAGTTGTGCCTGAGCAACACTTAGATTCTCTGGTGAATAAGGACCTACCAATAACTTGATAAAGCCTTGCTCTTCGATATGAACCACTGTATAGCCAATACCTTCAAGTCTACTTCTTTGAGGCATAGAGGTTTCAATACTATTGTAAGCACCAATTTGCAAATAACGACCTGCACTTGCTGTAGGTGGAGGTGTTACACCACCAGCAACCGTAGGCGTTGTAGTTTCCGGCGTAGCTGCTGGGGTAGCAGCCTCTACAGATGCAACAGTTGGCGTTTCAGCAGCAGCCTGAGCAGTGTTTGCACTCACAACAGATTCAATAGTTGTTTCAGGCTCATATCGGTACACAGTAGCGTTAGGCTCTAAACCACTCGAGCGTATTTGGGCTCTTACTTGTTCGGCTTCAAATTCTGTGTCGTATGGTCCTACAAGAACAATTGATAAATTTCCTTGGCTTCCTAGGAAAACAGGAAAACCTGCATCTCTGAAGGTTTGTGCACGGTTTTCTGCGTTAGCAGGATTGCCGAACGCACCTACAGAAACTCGGTAGGGTGCTGCTGCTGAACTAGATGCATCTACAGAAACAGTAGCACTTTCTGCTGTGTTGTTGGCTGTACTAGCTTCTACCACAGGGCTTTCCGTTGTGTTGTTGGCTGTGCTTGCTTCTGATGCTGCGTCATCTTGATTTAAGCTGGGTAAGTCAGGAATAACAGGTGCTACGACTGATTCTGTAGCTTCTGCAACACTATTGGCAACATTAGCAGCAGCATCTGTAACAGCATTTACGGCATCAGAACCTGCCTCCGAAGCTGTTTCTGCAGCATTTGCAATGGTTTCTCCTACCTGGTTTGCTACATCAGTAGTCGCGTTACCAACAGCAGTTGCTGTGTCCCCGACAACGGGGGGTAAACTGTTTGAATTTGTCGTTGTGGTTGTTTGGTTTATAGAGGGCGCACTGTTTCTAGCAAACGGTAAAAAGGAACCACCGCTCAATAAGGTTGCAATGATTCCTGCTATTACTGCAAGCAATGCAACACCAATAAGTAAATCAGGCCAATTTCTTCGTATCCATTCCATGGGCTATAGTCTAACCTAAAAATCGTTACTTGTGACAAATGCACATTTATTCTTTCTCATAATTTTCATGGTCTAAAAAAATGTAAGAAAATTAACAGTATTTTTGCATCTAAGCGACTTGACAATTAGATTATGTCCTCTCGTGCAAAGCTATGGTGCGTTTGCGTAATATTGAGAGGAAGAGTAGTATTGAGAGGAAACAGAGTAGCTTTATTTAGTAACCGCTATCGCCCCAAATATTAGAAAAAGCAAAACTTTGATAAAGTCTATGCTTAGTACCTTAGCAAAATGCTTACACTGACGAGCTTTAAACAAAAATAACAAGCATTAAGCGGTCTAGCTAAAAAGCGTTTGCAGAATGACTTAAGCGCTTTTCAAATACTTCGCTAGGTCGCAATCTGTTTCTAACCCACAAAACAATGCCGACGGACTACTTAGAGCAGCCTGCATACTGCATACATGGTCCTTTGCTATACTTTGCAAGGTTAAAAAAGATCAAAACGAGGTAAGCATATGCAATCAAGCTTAAATAAGATGAATACCAGCAAACGAGATGACGCTATTTTTAAATTACTTAACGCCGAGTATGAACGTCAACGTGATGGCCTAGAGCTCATAGCCAGTGAGAATTTCACCAGCAAAGCTATCATGGAAGCAACTGGCAGTTACCTAACCAACAAATACGCCGAAGGCTACCCCGGCAAACGCTACTACGGGGGGTGTGAAGTTGTTGACGAGGTTGAGCAGTTAGCCATAGACCGAGCCAAAGAACTCTTTGCTTGCCAATGGGCCAATGTTCAACCCCACTCAGGCTCATCTGCCAATCAAGTTATTTTTCATGCCTTACTCAACACGGGTGATACCATAATGGGTTTAGATTTAAGCCATGGTGGTCACTTAACTCATGGCAGCCCCGTTAATTTATCGGGCATTCTTTATAATGTTGTATCTTACGGTGTTGATAAAGAAACAGAGCAAATAGATTACGAAGCAGCCAGACAACTCGCCTTAGAACATAAACCTAAGTTGATTATTTGTGGCGCTACTGCTTACAGCAGAATAATAGACTTTGCAAAATTCAGAGCAATTGCTGATGAAGTAGGCGCGTATCTACTTGCCGATATATCTCATATATCAGGCTTAATAGCCGCTGGCGTTCACCCAAGTGCATTTCCTCATGCTCATGTTGTTATGACCACAACGCACAAAAGCTTGCGTGGTCCACGTAGCGGCATCATACTATCCAATGATTTAGACATAGGCAAAAAAATTGATAAAATGATCTTTCCAGGTGCACAAGGTGGCCCTTTAGAGCATGTTATTGCAGCTAAAGCTATAGCCTTCTTTGAGTGCCTACAGCCCGAGTTCAAAACCTACGCAGAGCAAATCGTAAAAAACGCTCGAGCTCTTGCTGCTGCATTAGAAGCTAAGGGGTACCGTATTGTTTCTGGGGGTACAGATAATCATAATTTCTTGCTTGACTTAACACCTAAAGATATTACTGGCAAAAAAGCTCAAACCACTTTAGATGAGGCTGGTATTACGGTTAATAAAAATACCATCCCTTTTGAAACACGTTCTCCTTTTGTAACGTCAGGTATTCGTGTGGGCACTCCAGCCATAACTACAAGAGGCTTTACTGAAGATGAAATGCCTCTTATTGCTGAATTGATGGACAGGGCGCTTATGGGTGAGGACCCTGCCATTATTAAAGCCGAAGTGACAAAGCTCGCAAGATCACACCCTATGCCCTAAAGGACTTAAGTCTTACAGTTTAAAACCAAATCCTTCAAAAATCGCCATAATAAACGTTAGAAAGCCCTTTATTATGGCAATCTGGGGTCATAAAGCCAAACCTATTTCACTTTCCGACACTACTCGTAGAACGGCTAAAACTACAAGCCTGCATTAAAAAAACGATGCAGGCTGATCAATTTAGAACAAAAATTAAAAATCTGCTGGAAATTCCATATCATTACGCTGCGGTGCTTTTGGAATGGGCTTTCTTTCTTGAAGGGGCGCGTCATAACTTGCTTGCATATCGTCTTCAGGCAAATCTTCTTCAAGTATAGGTGCCTGCGTCTTCATAGCGTACTGATGCCATGCTTTTTTGCGTGACTGATTAAGCTTAGTACTGGCAAGCATTCTGACTTTACGTAACTTCTGCCCCGTAGGTTCAATCTTATAACGCTGTGCCCACGGTTCCCAGTCAAAATGAGTTCTAAGCTTATAAATTCTATTTTGCCGCTTACTAAGATAGGTATATATTTCTAAAACACCACTATCCCCCACAATATTATTAGGCAAAACAGCTTGTAGTTCAATAGCAGCATGTGGCCCAATAATTTCAGCAGCCTCCACCATAAACGGTAACGACATAAGTTCAGACTGCAAAGACATTTCTAAAAGCTGAACAGGATAGTCATTTAAGTTACTCACTTTAAGAGTAAGAATTTGCGTTGGACTATTTTCAGGCTGCTGAACAACTCCACGTGAAACCAATAACTCAGGTTCAGAATACCCCAGTTTAGGCTTAGGTAAAAAAGCTCGAGCTATCAATAAGACGATGCTTATAGAGACTATGACAAGTAGCCAAATAGCCAGGCTCCATGTATTAGGATTCCAACTTGCTTCTTGAAAGGCAAGCTGAAAAAAAGCAAGCGTTTGCGTAATTGCCTGAGTTATGCTTTCAAAAACAGTTGCCATGATCTTAACGTTTCCTTACTGACTTTTAATAAACCTACAGCTAATAATCCATCTACTTGTGTCTTAGTTTACACTGTAGCTTTATGAGATGCTAAAAAACATGAAAGCTTTATGAAGAATCTAAAGATATTTTAGAAAAACACTTTTAAGATTAACTATCAAGCTTATCTTTATGCCAGCCCAAAAACATTAGAGCTACAGGAATTCTTAGGCAGATAAAATAAAAATAACCATTGCACGATGTTTAGAGGGCTTTTGGCCTGACTCACAAAAAATCTTCATTAATAACCCAATACTCGAGCAAAGAGGCTAGAGTCAGTATTAGGTGTTTTATGAGCTTGACTGCTATGCTTTGTAAGTAATGCGCTTAAGATTATTACCTACACTTATTATTCTTTTAATTTTGCTTGTTTTGAGTGCTATTTTATTTTCAATTTTTCGTAGTGATCGTGAAGATGCCGAAGAATCTTACATTCCCAGTTTTACAATGCACGTAGTACAAAGCTAAAATCAAAGCTAAGCATTTCTCTTATTTTTAGCGCCTTCATGCTAAGCTAAAAGCACTATGAACAACTCGCGTGGAACCTTCTTTTTAATCATTCTGGCAGCCGTTGCAGTCATTATTGGATATAACGTTTTTAATGGTAATGTCAATCTGCCTTTTGGAAACAACTCAAACCCAACAGGTGCTTCGGGTGATCCGGTCACGGCTAATGCACCATCAAATGCGCTAAAAATTACATTAGCATCTTCTAATACCAAAGAAAACTGGCTTAATCAGGTTGCTGAGCAGTTTAACAAAGCGCAGGTCAAAACTTCGCAAGGTAAGCCCATTTTTATTGAAGTTAGCCATGTAACCTCGGGTGGCTCAATGAATAGCATTCTGGAAGGTAACTTAAAACCAACTGCTTGGAGTCCTGGTGATGGTTCTTGGGTGGAGCAAGCAAATGAAAGCTGGGCCTTAACAAATAACGTTACTTTAGCTTCTAGTGACTGTAATGCCACCATTTATGCGCCACTAGGCTTTGCAATGTGGCGACCCATGGCAGAAGCGCTTGGTTGGCCAAACACACCCATTGGTTGGGATGACATTGTGAAACTCGCAGCTGACCCTAATGGTTGGGCCAGTTACGGCAGACCTGAATGGGGCACGTTTACCTTCGGGCACACACATCCTGCTTATGCAAACTCTGGTCTCTTATCTATGACCAGTTTTGTCTATGGTGTTGCACCTAACTCAGCAAACTTAACGGTTAATGATATCTATAGTACTCAGGTTCAAAACGCCATGGCGAGCTTACAACAAAACACGGCCAAATACGGCCGGCAAGCCCCAGCTTTACTAGAGCTTATGGCCAGCCAAGGTACCAGCTACTTGCATGCTGCTGCTGTCCCTGAAGCTGATACCGTAAGGTTTAATATTGAGCGTGCCAATGAGCTTAGTTTACCTTTAGCCTTCATTTTTCCTAAAAACGGAACCATTTGGGCAGATCATCCTTATTGTGTTTTAGATAATGCACCTTGGGTGACAGCTGAAGAAGCAGAAGCTGCCCAGATCTTTAATGACTACTTACTTGCTCCAGAGCAACAAGAACTCGCTATTGATAATTACTTACGTCCGCTAGACTCGAGTATTGCTTTACATGCGCCTCTGAGTTTAGAAAACGGCACTGACCCAAATGCCTCACCTGCAACGATTAGAGCCTTACCTAGCCCCACAGCTGATATAAGTGCGGCTGTAGTAGACACATTTAAAATCAATAAACGTAAAGCCACCATTTTGCTTGTGTTTGATGTTTCAGGCAGCATGGAGGGTGAAAAGATACGCACGGCAAGAACTGCCACTAGTGACTTTTTAAGACGCTTGGATGCTAATGATGAAGTAGGCATGGTGGTCTTTAACGAACGTGTAACCCTGTTAGAACAACCCAGCCGCTCAGGTGACGTGGTCGAAGAATTAGCAACTCGAGTGAGTGGTTTGGTGGCTGATGGTGCTACTAATCTTTATGGTGCTGTGTGTCAGTCTTATAATTTAATTCAGCAATTGCAACAAGAAGATAGGGTAAATAACGAGAAACGCCTTTATGGCATTGTGCTCTTATCTGACGGTGAAGATACCGCTGAGGCGCTAACCGAGAACCAAATGTTTGCCCAGTGTTTGCCAAACCAAGCTGAAGCTGATGGGGTAAAAATCTATCCTATTGCCTTTGGAGAGGGTGCCGACCAAGCTGTCTTAGCTCGAATTGCTTCGGTCACAGCAGGGCGCTCCTTTACGGCCGATACAAACTCTATTGATAACATCTATATATCTATTTCAGCAGAGCAATAAGCACTTAAGGCATGGCTGAGTCAAGCAAAAAACAAAAAGCTGCAGTTGAGACCTTTGCCCTTTTCCGACCTGAAAGTGCAATTGTCATTGCTTTAACACTGCTGCTAACCTCACTCAAATTTATGGGAGCAAACTGGATACCGGGTCAATGGTGGATGTGGCTCATTTCCGGCATTGTGGCAGAAACCATTTTGATTGCAAATACCGTGAAAGATACCCAAACACAAGCACAAATAGAAGATGACTTATTTCTACAAGAATTAAAGCTCGAGCGTATTCAAACTAAACGCTTGCAAGCTAAAGTCAGTAAAGCGCTCGAGTATCATTTGCTTATTTTGCAAGAAGTGAATGCGAATGGACTTGAACTTACACCTGCACTTTATGATGTGATTGAGCGCATGGATGACTGGATTTTAAGTATTTATCGCTTAGCTGTAAAGCTAGATAGTTATGAGCAAGATGACATTTTGCTGCGAGATGCTGAACTCGTACCTAAAGAACTAACATCATTAAAGCAAAGTTTACGTTACGAGCAGGGCAGCATGAGGCAAGCCTTAGAGCAGACCATTGCGACTAAAGAAAAACAATTACAAGCCATTACGAATCTAAAATCATCTTTACAAAGTGCTGAACTGCAAATGGATACTACGCTTTCAGCACTCGGTACGGCTTACACGCAAGTACTTAATTTGGGTACCAAAACCGTTAATGAAACCGACCCCAATCAACTTCAAAATGACATTTTTGAACAAATAGATGTGCTTGAGAAAATGAATTTAGAGATAGAAAAAGTGCCTGTACCCAGCCACTAACAGCTTTTAAACTCGCTCAGGCAATCCTGATAAACTAGACTCTTCTTTTTCAAGCAATATGTTGTTTTAAAAACTCGAGCTTCTCTATGGTTTGGTAGGTCTGTCCGCCTTCATGATTGTTAAATTCATAAATACGTATGTCTTTTTTGCCTACGTAGTGATTGTAAGCAGCATATACGGTTGAGGGTGGGCAAATGTCATCCATGAGGGCGACTGAAAATAAGCTAGGCGCACTTGCTTTTTTAGCGAAGTGCACACCATCAAAGTAATTTAGAGTGCTAAAGACGGTATCTGTTTTATCTCTATGGGTTTTTAGGTAATTACCTATTTCAGCGTAAGGAAGGCTGTCTGTCAGTCTTGTAGCGCGTCTAAAGTGGCATAAGAAAGGTACGTCAGGCATGACTGCTTTTAAATTTGGTACTAAGCCTGCCACGGCTAAAGAAATACCGCCACCTTGACTTCCGCCTGTAATAGCAATACGTGTTTCGTCTATAGCTTCATGTGATTTAGCTGCCTCAACGGCTCTCACTGCGTCTGTAAAAACACGACGGTAATAATAAGTTTTTGGGTCAAGGATGCCTCTGGTCATAAAGCCTGGAATGTGAGGACTCGAGCCT
>CAZWJZ010000004.1:14310-16743 GCA_964634665.1 uncultured bacterium
GAGCCTATATCTTCTAAGTCTGCTGTGTCGCCTTGCCGCCATGTGCTGCCTTGCCCTCGGGTATCCATTATGAAGTGAGCGTAGCCTGCGCTTGCAAAGACCAGCCAGTCGAGTGCAAAGCCGCGACCTCCCCCGTAACCTATGTATTCAACAACACAAGCTAGTGGGGTCTTGCGTTCTTTTGGTAAGAGTAGCCAGCCTTTTATGCGTTGGCCTGAGTAACCGCTGAAGCTTAGATCAAAGGCATCTAGCGTGCTTAAACCAATATCTATGGGTTCAAACTGCGTATTTAAGTCGTGCTGACGAGCTTCTGTTAGAGTAGTTTGCCAAAAAGCATCAAAGTCTGCGGGCAGGGTTAAGTCTGGTTGGTAGCTTTCTAGGGTCTCTAAAGGATAATCAAATAGTGCCATCATTTTCTCCTTTTAGGTCTTGCCATATGTCCTTAAGGTTTTTTATGAGTCGTTGGCTTTGCACCAGATTATGTGAACTTATCTCGCTTTGTCTAGCTATGGGGTTCCATATATCCATATTATCTGACAGGCTGGTGGGTAACGCTTGCGGGCTTTTGTCTTGCCAAGCTTCTAGCCACGCTTGCGGAATCTTATCGGCAGTATCTTGCCTACTTAAAATAGCCCATAGGCAGGCCCATGCTCTTGGTACAGCGTGGTAAGGGTCATAACCACCACCACCGGTAGCGACAAGGCGGCCTTCACAGAGTTCATCTGCTAAGTCACTCACATGCATATAGCTTTCTGCCATGCTTTGTATGTCTAAAGCAATATCTGCTAAAGGGTCATTACGGTGCATATCAGCGCCTGCTTGCAGCACAATGAGGTCTGGTTTGAACTGTCTTAAAGCTGCAGGCACAACAGCATCAAAAACTTCTAAATAGCTCTCCCCTTCGGTAAAGGGTTCTAAAGGCATATTGACACTCATGCCTCGCCCTGAGCCTTTACCTGTTTCATAACTATGCCCTGTACCTGGAAACAAGTAGCGACCTGATTCGTGCAGGCTAATTGTCATAATGTCTTTACGTTCATAAAACAGACCTTGCACACCGTCACCATGGTGCGCGTCAATATCAAGATACGCTACCCGCATCCCGTAGTTTTGAACGGCATGTTCAATCGCGATGGCTAAATCGTTGTAAACACAAAACCCAGACGCTTTCTTTTTGTGAGCATGATGCAAGCCTCCTGATAAATTAAGAGCACGCTGCTTTTTGCCAGATACCACCAAATCAACCGCTGTCACTGTTGCTGCACAAACACCCTTAATGGCCTCATGCATGCCTTCAAAAATAGGATTATCGCCAGTACCCAAGCCAAAAGCATAAGGGTCATCGACTGTCTTACCTTCTGACAGCAACTTAACCGTATTCACAAATGCTTTATCATGCACGGTAAGTAAGGCATCATCATGCATCGGCTCAGGTAAAACCTCATGACAGGCATCTAATAAACCCATCATTTGCAAAAGCGAACGCGTAAGCTCGAGTCTTATGGGTTTAAAAGGATGTGACTCTGAGAGTTCATAGTTACTTAAAATAGGGTCATAAATAAAGGCGTAATCTGACATCAAGCTTTCCTTACGGGCCACAATACAGTGTAACCTTTGGCTCTTAAGTCATCTGCTAAGCCTCTAGGGTTAATGGTATTTACCCGCAAGCTAAAGCAAATACAAGTTTCATCTAGACGTTCCGTCATGACACTAGAAACATTAATATGCTTAGCGGCAATATCAAGCAGCAAGGCAGCCAAGCTCCCCGGCCTATTACTAAGCTCGAGTTCTAGCCTTGAGGTTGAGGTGTGAACGCCTGTCATAATGATTAGGGCATCTAAAAAATCTATCGCAGTTACTATACCAACGAGCTTGCTTCCTTCAACAACAGGCATGGCACCTATTTTGTGTTCTCGGAGTACTTTGGCTGCTTCTTCTATGGCATCTAGCGGATGTGCTGTTATGACGTTTGTAATCATAATTTTAGAGACAGCATCTTCTAATTTTACGCCTTCAAGCGATTTTGGGTGTTGTGAACCCACTATCCTTATGTCTCGGTCACTTACAATGCCAAGCAATTTAGCATCTTTAACAATCGGGAAATGCCTTATTTTTCGTTGCTCCATAAGGCTATTTACATCTGCGATGGGCATATCAGGTTCTATGGCTACCACCTGATCAATCATTATGTCTTTAACTAGCATGTGCTTAGTTTACTCTAAGCACTTAGCTAACTCTCTGCCAGGCATAAGACATAAGCTTAACTTATGGGCTATAAGGGATAGACAAATCCTAAGCCTAGTTTTTACGCACCTTTTAGCAGTTCCACGATTAAACTAAAAGGTGCGCTTAGTGCCTTTGTTTCAATGCCCCTAGGCGTTCCGATAACAGCCGATTCAAGGTGTTCCGATAACAGCCGATTCAAGGTGTTCC
>CAZWJZ010000004.1:16843-44377 GCA_964634665.1 uncultured bacterium
GTTCCGATAACAGCCGATTCAAGGTGTTCCGATAACAGCCGATTCAAGGTGTTCCGATAACAGCCGATTCAAGGTCACAGAATTTACTGCTTCGCAGATTGTGGAAATACTATTTGCTTTGAACATTAGCACTTCCCCCTTTCATACAAATCTTGTTACACTACGCCTCGTGGGCTCCGAAGCAATCTGGACATATATTCATAAATTCTCTAGTCATTTGGCTAAAGAACAAAGTGCAAGGCTTCATCACTATAGTCAGGCGCATAAGGCACTCGCTATTCTACGCAGTCAAGAGTTGTGGGCATCTTCTTTGTTATTTATGAAAAACAATAGCGAAGCAAAAAATGCACTTAGTTTATCTCTAAAAATGGTTGAACGACTCTTAGAGCGCAGCAGAATGCCGCAACCTTTAACGCAAACCATGCAACTTAGTTACAGCGTGCATCCTAAAAAACGCTACGCGCTCTACCAGCATCTCTTATTAAACAAACTCAAAAGCAAATTAGCCGCTTACCTAAGTGCTGAGCAGCATGTACTTATTGCTTCTTTTTCAGAAAGTTCAGATACCAAAAGTTCTTGGTTGCGTTACGGCTCAAAAAGCGGCTACGCGCTTGGCTTTTCAGCAAATCAGCTTAGTTTTTTGGCAGCAGATCAAAGTTTTTCTCTATGGCCCTGCTATTACGCAGACAAACAAGAGCAAGCAGTGATTGTGCAAGGCGCTCTAATAGGAGGCTTACAGGCATGGTTAGGGCAAATTCAAGATGTTTATCATGAACCAGATGACCTGCACGCAGCCTACCTTGAAAGTTTAAACATCATAGAAACCGAAGCCGATAGGGTTCACTTGATTTTGCTACAAGTAGCCTGTTTACTCAAAAATGAATCTGAGCAGCACGAGCAAGAGTGGCGTTTGGTCAGTGACAGCGTAGCTGCTGAATACTTACATTATGACGAACAAGAAGAAAGCTTTTTCCCTTATGCTCCTTTTGACTACGCAGATGCACTACGCGAAGTCAGGCTAAATGTAAGCAATGCCGGCGAAACTGCCCTAGCTTTAAAAGGCTTTTTGGCCAGCAAACAAAATGCTCAACGCATAAGCCTAGCTTTATCGCAACATATAGACATTTTTAAAGCACCAACAGCAGTAGACAGTCAAAGCTTAAAACTCGAGCTTTAGCTTGTGCGTATTCGTGTGGGGGATCTTTTGGTTTCTGATGGGCACTTAGCGCTTATTAAGCGTCTTAGGGCTGGGCTTTGTTATTTTGTAATTCCTGGCGGTGGGCTTCATGACGGTGAATATTCAAAGCAGACTGCCGTTCGTGAGGCTAAAGAGGAGGCGTTGAGGTTCAGCTTGGACACCTTGCTGCTGTGCTTGAACGTATTGAGCAAGAGGAGAGTCATCTGCAGCTTTACTACCACGCGAAGCTTTGTTCGGGCGTGTTTGGTTCGGGCACAGGTGAAGAGTTTAGTCGCCCTGAAGATCGTGGGCATTATGAAGCTGTTTGGCTGCCTTTTGAAAAGCTTAGCCAAGAAAGGGTTTACCCGAAAGTCTTAGCAACTTACCTAGCTAAGCATGGCTTAGCTAAACAGGTTCAGCATTTTAAAGAAACGAACGATTATCCTAAATTTTAAGCTTTTACAGTAGCTCGTAAGACTTCTAAAACAAAAATAACATCAGCTAGTGCCCGGTGGCTTTGGTAGCTTTCAAGCAGCTGTTCTTGACGTTCATCAACAACGGCTTTATGTAAGCCACGTGGTTTTATACCTCGTTTTTTGGCATAGAGGCGCATGGCACACACAAATAACCACTTCGGATGTTCTAAACGCCACAGCTCACTGGTTTGCTCCAGCATTTTGGCATCAAAACTAGCGTTCCAAGCGAGCACCGTACTGTGTTTAGCAATAGCATGCAGTTCTGGTAAGACTTCAGGCCAAGTAGGCGCATCTTGAAGCATATCTATACTTATATTATGAACTCGCTGCGCGTAAGGGTTCATAAAGCTTGTTTGGGGTTTTATTAGCGTATCTAAAAGCGTTTCACCTTTGGTATTGATGACGCTTAACTCTATAACTTCTGCGCCTTTCATACCTGTTGTTTCTGTATCTAAAATAAGTACATCTTCACGTTCTAGAAGACTTTGAATAGCTGTTTTGGCTTTAGTTTGGTTAACAAGGCGTTCTTTTTCTTCACGGCAGTTTTTGCATAAACCCTGTTTTAAAGAACGATAAGTTCGTGCTGGTGTTTTGCAAGATTCACAACTAGGTTTTAAAGGTATCTCCAGCACAAGCAAAGTTTAACAGGTAAATCATTAGTTGATTGTCTGCATCCAAGTTTCATGTTGCTTTTGAGCAAGCTTAAAAAGCTTTTTAGGTCTTCTTAAGCCTAAGTCAAAACTAGCCATAGCAGCTAAATAATCCGCTTCCGTTAGAAGCGTTCTTTCAGTCACGCCATGCGCACTCACATCTTTTAAGACAAGACCTCTTAAACTTCTAATACCTTCATCTGTAAACCTCTGACAAATCATTGTCTTTACAAAGCCTGATTCAGCTGAATTTTGCATTTCAATGGACTTTTCAACAAAGTCAGTGATTTTTCTTGGTTTCAAATCAAAATCATAGGTCTTAGCTGCACCTTCTTTATGGTTATGAAAGCGCCACCTATCTTGGCTTACGTTCTCTAAATAGTAAATCAAGCCAGCTTGCTTATGCTCACTTTCTTTAAGTTCTAAAGGCAATAAAAAGCCATCACCAAAGCCGACATCGGCAATATAGTAAGACTCGAGTTTGACAAGTAGTAGTAGGTGACCAAAGTTTGCGGTGTCGCCTCTTTCTTTGTGGTTAACTGCGCCTGCGAGTAAGCTTACGTTGAAACGCATTTTTTTGAGTGCCCATGCAAACAGGCTGTTCATTTCAAAGCACCAGCCGCCTCTTTGTTGCTTAACTATTTTTTTATAAATACTCATTATATCAAGGCTTAGGGGTTTGC
Source organism: uncultured bacterium (assembly GCA_964634665.1). GTDB lineage: Bacteria > Deinococcota > Deinococci > Deinococcales > Trueperaceae > JAHEBB01. The sequence continues at coordinate 19,830 of CAZWJZ010000004.1, forward strand.
CCATATGAATATCAAGGTTTTCATAAGCAATGGTTTTTAGGTGCGCTTCATGAAGGGCAAAGAGGGTTTCTTTTGTGGCTTTTGTGCTGCCTGTGTAGTTGATGCGTTTTAGGTAGGTTTGAAGCCTCATTAGCTTAGGCTAGCATGTTCTTTACTTAGAGGGTCTTTAGAAAAGCTTCAGCTTTTTGATCTGAGTTTAAAATGATTATCGTTTTGTCTTTTTGCTTCTCGAGGGCGGCTAAAAGTTTGGGTTTACTCTTTATAGGGAACATCGAGACGTAGTTTAAAAAGGCAACGTCAAAACGCTCATGGCAAGCTTCTGCCATGTCCGGTCGCTTTCTTTTGTAGTAGTGAAGCGTGCGTTTAGCTGCCCGCCATGTACAAAGGTAGCGTGAGTAATCTAAAAAGATAATGGTATCTGCTTGACTTAGTCGAATGTCAAAGCTGCCCCCGTAATTACCGTCAACAATCCATGTTTCAGCACTAACTAGCTCTTTTTGTTTTTCACGCCACGCTTCTTTCGGGGTTGCTGTCCAATTGGCTTGCCAGAACTCTTTGTCTAGATGAATGGCATCCATAGCTAAGCGTTGAGATAATTTTAACGAAACCGTAGTCTTCTCTGCTCCAGATGAACCAATAACTGCCACACGCTTCATAGCGATTAGTCGGGTTTTGAACCTAATTTTGCTGCCATAATGCCACCGACAAAGCCAAATAAGTGACCTTGCCATGAGACACCTGCCTGTATAGGTAAAACGCCAAAAATCATGCCCCCGTAAAGCACGCCCACAAAAATAGCAATAAGTAGAGCGCTCATACTTCTTTCAAAATAAGCTCGAGCTAGTAAATAGCCTAAATAACCAAAAATGATAATGCTTGCGCCAATGTGCACGGTTCCTACGCCACCTGTTAACCATGTACCTAGCCCGCCTACTATCCAGATGATAGCTGTGACACCTGCAAAGCTGCTTAAACCGCGCAGCATAACAAAGAAACCCAAAATCAAAAAAGGTAGGCTGTTCGCTGCAATGTGACTAATGCCGCCATGTAAAAGAGGTGCGAAAAGTATGCCTCTTAAACCCTCAATGCTTCTAGGGTAAATGCCGTAGCGATTGAGTCCTTGTTTAAAAAGCAAGATATCAATGAGTTCTAATGCCCAGACAAAAGCAAGCATTAAAAGCAAAACTTGAATGTTTTTACCGATAGGGCCAGCCGTTGTCATTGCGCTATTCATAGCTTTCTTCATAGCTGTAAGTATGACATGTGAGTGGTATGCTTGCTTCATGCCAAAGGTAGAGACTGTCTGAGTGATAGTCGGACATAGGTCTAGTTATTTTAAAGGAGACAAGATGATTGTTATTGCTGCAACATTTAATATTAAAGAAGGAAAACGCCAAGAGGCTATAAGCACTATGCAAACCATGGCAAAAGCAACCATGCAAGAAGATGGCTGTAATGACTATACATTTTATGCTGATCTTGAAAATAAAAACAAGTTCTTTTTATTTGAAGAATGGGTGAATCAAGAAGCCCTATCTGCCCACTTTGAAATGCCGCATATGACTATTTTCAGAGCAGCCATGTCTGACATAGCAGCAAGCAAAACAGAAGTTATTCGTTACCTTGTTTCAGAATCAGGTCCTCTTTAAGCAAGTCATGCTCAGAAAATTTGTGACGATTAGGTGCTAACTAAGAAAGCCTTGTCGTTTATAGTGAGTTAAATAACGCTTGGGATTAGCTAAAAACACAATGAATCCCAATTAAACGAGTACCTAATACAGTCAGCCAAGCTAACTACCGAACCGCTGAACCGTACTCGGGAGGAAGTCATGAAAGCATTTGTTACAGGCGCAACAGGAATGTTAGGTAACAACCTCATTCGTCTACTGCTAAAAAAAGGCTACAGCATAAAAGCACTCGTACGCTCGAGTGACAAAGCACAAAAAGTTTTAAGCGGACTTAATATTGAATTTGTTGAGGGTGACATGCAAAATGTGGCTGGTTTTGCTGAGCACTTAGCTGCTACAGATGTTGTTTTTCATACGGCTGCATATTTTCGTGAAGCCTACAGCAAAGGTAAGCACTGGTCTAAATTAAAAGCTATTAATATTGATGGTACCCAAGCACTTTTAGAAGCTGCAGAAGCGCACAAGGTAAAGAAATTTATTCATGTTTCTTCAGGTGGAATAATCGGAAAATCCGAATTTGGTTTATCAGATGAAACAAACCTCGCCGCAAGCGAATCTCTTGAGAATCTTTATTTTCGTAGCAAGCTCGAGTGTGACCAAATGATTGCTGAGTTTCTTAATACGCATTCTTTGGCAGTTACAACTATTTTACCGGGTTGGATGTTTGGGCCTTTTGACGCTGCACCTACCCAGGCAGGAAAGATTGTGCTTGATTTTTTAAATAAAAAATTACCTGCTAGTTTTCAGGGTGGTGCTAATGTTTCTGATGCTCGAGATGTTGCTAACGCTATGTTCGAAGCTGTGGGTTTGGGTGTTAGTGGTGAGCGCTATTTGGTTGCGGGGCCTTTTGTTTCGCTTCCTGATTTACTTAAGAGTTTAGAAACCGTCACGAGCGTTAAGGCGCCTCGCATGGTTTTACCTAAACGCTTAGCTTTGGGCGCAGCTTGGTTTTCTGAGCGACTCAACCCCAAAGGTAATTTGAGTGTTTCTGGGGTTAAAACCATGAGCGAATCGCAGAAGTTAAGTAGTGCTAAAGCTGAGAAGGTACTTCACGCCAACTTTCGTCCTTTAGAAACAACCTTAAAAGATACTATAGATTGGTTTAAAGCTAACGGCTACGTTTAACTTTTAATTGCTTTAGTCATGCGCCTATCTAGAAGCTAGATAGGCTTTTTATCTTGCTTGTTTAGCGTGATACTGTGTACAGTTTATAAAAAAGATAATTTCATAATCTGACATTATGTGCCATAATATGAAATAGATATGCTTAAGCAAAATACTTCTTATAGTGGTACCCAAGCAGTTACTCGAGCTATTCAGCTTTTAAAACTGTTTGATGATGATAACCCTGAACTTGACCTGATAACCCTGACCGATTTATCTGGCTTAAATAAAAGCACAACCTTTCGTATTTTGAGTGCGTTAGAGTCAGAGGGGCTTATTCAAAAAAGTAATAGTGGTTATAGGCTTGGGGCTGAAGCTATTGTTTTGGGGGGTCGGGCTATGCGTAGTAATAATTTGCGGTTTGTTAGCCGTGAAGCTCTTGAACGCTTAAGCCAAAAAACAGGCGAAACCGTAACCCTAGAGGTACTTCACTTAGCTGAAGACAAAACGTTTTCAAGTTTAGTTATAGATGAAGTTGTGGGTAAACATTTGGTAGGCATTTCTCAGTATATTGGCAGTCGTTTACCTGTGCACGCAACTTCAACAGGCAAAGTCATGCTTGCTTATCAGAGTCAAAACAACCTAGAAGCACTATGGGCTCAAGAGCAAAAACGCTTTACAAAACAAACTTTAGATGCCGACAAACTTGCAAAGCAACTCAAAAAAATACGTAAACAAGGCTACGCAACAGCTAAGGGTGAGTTAGAGCAAGGCCTCATGACCGCAGCAGCACCCATTTTTGGTAGCAATGCTGAAGTTCAAGCAGCCATTAGCATTGTTGCACCTAGCATTCGTATAGATGAAAACAAATTAGATTTACTAGCTCAAGAAGCCATCTCAACCGCCAAACAGATTTCCAAATCACTTGGTTATAGCGCCTGAAAGGACTAACTCATGACCCCAACCCTCCCCACCCCACAAAGCGACATAGATATAAACAAACTTGCTCAAGAAGCTGTCACCCTTGCAGCCTCCTTACTCAAAAAAGCTAAAGAAGAACAAACCCCAAGCGAAAAAGCAGAAGGACAAAAACTTGCTGGCATGATGGATGACCCCGCTGGCAAAATCATGACTATGGCACTCTCTGACCAAGCCTTTCGTAGTCATGAACCTAAGCGCATCGCGGACCAACTCAAATATCTTGTTGATACTTATGGCGTACCTAAATACATGCAAGCTTGGGAACAAGCTGCCTTAAAACTAGGCACAGAAGTTGCCCAGTACAGCCCCAAAATGGTAGTTCCTTTTATTGTTGAAAAACTCAGACAAGAAACCAACCGCGTTATTTTACCTGCCGAAGAAAACAAGCTTAAAGCTTACTTAAAAAAACGTTATGCTTCAGATACAAGACTCAATCTTAATCAACTTGGCGAAGCTATTTTAGGTGAGTCAGAAGCCAAAAAACGCTTTGATGCTTATCTTGACCTCATTAAAAAACCAGATGTTGAGTACATATCTGTCAAAATATCTTCTATTTTTAGTCAGATTAACTTACTTGCTTATGAAGACACTTTAAGCGAAATTAAAGAACGCTTAAGAACCCTTTATCGCACCGCCATGCAACATCACTTTAAGCAAACAGATGGCACAAAGGTTCAAAAATTTGTCAACCTAGACATGGAAGAGTACCGCGATCTTCACTTGACCCTAGCCGCCTTTAAACAAGTCTTAGATGAAGATGAATTTCTAAGCTACAAAGCCGGCATCGTACTTCAAGCCTACCTGCCAGACACTTACAAAGCCCAACAAGAACTCACCCAATGGGCCATAAAACGCCATGCTAGGAGTGGCGCAATCATAAAGGTACGCATCGTCAAAGGCGCAAACCTAGCCATGGAACAAGTAGAAGCCTCCATACACGGCTGGCAGCAAGCCCCCTACAAAACCAAAGCTGATGTAGATGCCAACTATAAACGCATGGTCATATACGGCATGCAACCCGAACACGCCCAATCAGTCAATTTAGGCATAGCTAGCCACAATTTATTTGATGTCGCTTTTGCCATAAAACTACGCGATGCCCATGGTGTACAAGAGCATGTTGAATTTGAAATGCTCGAAGGCATGGCGAACCATCAAGCAAGAGCTGTACAAGATGCCGCTAAGGGCCTACTACTTTATGCACCTGTTGTCAAAAAAGAAGACTTTCATAGTGCTATCTCGTACCTTGTTCGTCGTTTAGATGAAAACACCGCAGAAGAAAACTTCTTACGAGACTTATTTGGTTTAGAACTAGGTTCAAAAAGCTGGGAAAAACAAAAACAATTCTTCTTAAACGCCGTAGAACGCGCACATGAAGTCTCAGCAGAACCCAACCGTAAACAAAACCGCAATACAGAAAAACCAAGCTTTAGCAGTTCAGATGCATTTACCAACGAAGCAGACACCGACTTCTCCCTACCCGCCAACATTGCATGGGCAAAAACCATAGCAGAAACATGGCAAAACCACAGCGCTCAAGACATCCCCTTACAAATCACCGGCAAGTTTATACAGACCGAAGAAAAAGGCCAAGGCTACAACCCTAGCAAACCCACAGAAACCGCCTACCAATACAGCTTAGCTAGCCGAGAACAAATAAACGAAGCGCTAAACACCGCAAAAGACGCCCAACAAAGATGGCAAAACTCGAGTATTGCTGATCGTAAAGCTTTGCTTCTTGCTTGTGCTACAAAACTAGCTGAAAGGCGTGCTAAACTGATTGGCGTTGCCATGCTTGATGGCGGCAAAACCATACCTCAAGCAGATGTCGAAGTTTCAGAAGCCATTGACTTTGCTACTTACTACGCTCGAGCTCTTGACTTTAGTCACACTGAGCTAGCTGATGCTGACTTTAAACCTTTAGGTACTTTGCTTATTACACCACCTTGGAACTTTCCTATTGCTATTCCTTGTGGTGGCATTTTGGCATCTCTTATGGCGGGTAACAGTGTCATTCTTAAGCCTGCGCCTGAAGCTATCCTTGTTGCTTGGCATTTAATTAACGCCCTTTGGGACGCAGGTATTCCTAAAGATGTCCTTCAGTTTGTACCCACTACTGATGATGCAAAAGGTCAAGCTTTGGTTACAGATGACCGCATAAACGCCGTTATTCTGACTGGTGCTTACGAAACCGCTAAGCTCTTTTTAGGCTGGAAACCAAGTCTTAAACTGTTTGCAGAAACAAGTGGTAAAAATGCAACCATCATTACAGCCCTAGCAGACCATGACCAAGCTATTAAAGAACTCATTTACTCCGCCTTTGGTCATAACGGACAAAAATGCTCTGCTTCAAGCTTAGCGGTGTTAGAAGCAGAAGTTTATGACAACCCAGACTTCATGCGTCAACTCAAAGATGCGGCTGAAAGCTGGCATGTGGGTAGCCCTTTTGATTTAAGTAGTCACATAACCCCAATTATAAGAGAGGCAAGTCCAGACTTAGAACGTGCCCTAAAGACACTAGAATCAGGTGAAAGCTGGCTCTTAGAACCAAAAAACATAGAGGGCAACCTCTGGACACCGGGTATTAAGCTAGGGGTAAAACGTGGTAGCTTTTTTCATAAAACCGAATGTTTTGGCCCTGTACTTGGCCTCATGCGAGCTGAAAATCTTAAGGATGCCATTGCTATAGTAAATGATTCAGAACTGGGCTTAACCAGTGGCATGCAAACCCTAGATCAACGAGAAATCAATTATTGGCGTGAACACATAGAAGTCGGTAACGCCTATATTAACCGTGGTACCACAGGCGCAATCGTAGAACGTCAACCGTTTGGTGGTTGGAAACGCTCAGCTTTTGGTAACGGTGCAAAAGCGGGTGGACCCAACTACGTATTAAGCTTAGGCACATGGACAGCTAAACAAGAACAGCCTGACATGCCTATAGCCAGCCCAAACAAACACGTGGAAACCCTAATAGAGCAATTAAGTCAAGAAGGCATGAATAAAGAAGCCCTAAGCCACACTGCCCAGCGCTACGCCCATGCATGGCAAACACACTTTTCGCTAGAGCATGACCCCAGCAAGCTTTTAGGCGAAGACAACGTATTTCGCTACAAGCCGCTAAAAACCATGTTACTTCGCGTACAAGAAATCGACTCTTTTGAAGATGTATGCAAAATAATCATCGCAGCAAAAACCTGCAAAGTCACCCTGAACATAAGCGTCTCACCTGAAGCAAATCTAAAAGGCCTAAATAACCTCAGCCTAAATCAGAAAATAGAGTCAGATGAAAGCTTTGCTAACAGCCTAAGCAGTTACACATTAAGTCGTTTAAGAAGCCTTAGCCCTTTAAGTGAAACCATAGTAAAAGCTGCATACGAAGCGCATGTGCCCATCATTCATGAGCCCTTACTAGACAACGGGCGTTTAGAGCTCAGGTACTACCTTTTAGAGCAAGCCATAAGCGAAAGAACCCACCGCTACGGAAACATTATACCTAAAAGCTTGTAACCGCTAGGCAATTAGGAGAGCAAATACTGAGGCAAATCATGCTTAATAAAAGCTTGGTCTGCCTCAAATAGCTTTTCTTGTGGAATGTCTTTTAACGCAAACCCATTAAAGCTCTGCTGCCTTGCTTTATCAACTTCAACAGGCTCAGCATCAGACAAAATGTTCAGAAGTACAAAATAGATAGTGCCTCCAAACGCATTCTTATAATCATAAGTAGTTAAGACAGCTCGAGCTTTTAATCCGGTTTCTTCACTTAATTCTCGTTACGCTGCACCTTGTGGTGTTTCAGCAGCATCTATGGCTCCTCCTGGAAATTCAAAGACCCTGCCGTCTTGTTTGCGGTAACGGTGCTGCATGAGTACCTTATTGTGTTTTACGACAACTGCTAAAGCTATATCTTTCATAGTAACTTCACTCGTTTTCTGCCTAACTGATGATTGGTTTATAGGTTTTAGTCACGCTGAGCTACAAACACCATGACTCGACTCTTATTTGTAACTGGCTCATTACGCCAACCACCGTATAGGTGCTGAACTGTAAAACCTGCTTCTTTAAGTGACTGACTCATTTCTTTTTGGCTTCTAAACCGTAAGCTACTATCAACAACTAAGCTTTCACCTGTATCTTTAAAATGATTATGTCCTCGAAAATGAACCCTTCCTTGTTCATGGCTCAGCAACTCGAGCCAGCATTCCATAACACCATGAAGCGTTTCTTTAAGTTCATAACTCGCTTCATCATTCCAGCTTTCCCACGCTTTAGCGTCAGGGTTTCGACTTTCAAAGGCAACGTATCCGTTAGGGCGCAAAGCCTCATGAATATGATGAAGCGTAGCTAACCAGTCATCATCTTCAAGAAACACCTGAGCAACATTTCCTGTCATTAGCACAAGGTCAGCATTAGGCATTCCAAGAAAGCTCGAGTCTCCTTGTATCCAGCGTACTAAATCTGCATTGGCTTGTTTGCGGGCATAGGTTAGCATTTGGGCAGATGGCTCAATGCCCGTTAGATTCCAGCCGTGGCTTGCTAATTCACGTGTTAAAAGCCCCGTTCCACAGCCTAAGTCAAGAATGGTTTGTAGCTTAATTTCTTTGGCAAGCTGAACGTAAAAGTCATAATCAATACCCCGCGGATTATCACTGTCAATAAGTCAACTAAACTTGGGTCAGTGTAGTGCAAATCAAGGGTCATTGTAACTTAGCTGAAGCTCTTAGAAAGTCTAAAACACGTTTCATGATTACTCTTCGATTACTTGACTAAGATCTTTTTGTTTACCTTGGGTTATTAGTATTTTATCTATTCGTTGTCCGTCCATATCCATTATTTCGAACACTAGGTTTTGCCAGTTTATACGTTCACTTGGCCTTGGTATATAGCCAAATTCTGATAACAGAAAACCACCTACCGTTTGGAATTCTTTGGCTGAACCTTCGGGTAGTTCATCGAGTGCAAACAGGTTTTTTAGGTCATCTATGGGCAAAAGACCATCTACTAGCCATGAATTTTTATCTCGTTTTACAACTAGGGGATTGCTGTTTTCTGAGTAATCTGGTAGGTCACCTACCATTGATTCTAAGAGATCTGTTACGGTAACTATGCCTTCGAGTTCTCCGTATTCATCTATAACAAGAGCTAGGTGTTGGCGTTGTTTTTTGAATTCTTCTAGTAAGTTTAGGGGGCTCATGGTTTCAGGAATATAGAGGGGTTTTTGTATGACATTCCAGTCTAGGTTAGTTGGAAAGCCTGAGAGCAATAGGTCTCTTACCAGCACCACTCCACGAACGTGGCTTAGGTCACCATCTGCTACGACATAACGGTTATGCGGATTTTCTTTCATATAGCTTTGCAATTCATCGGCACTAAGTTCCGCATCTAACCAGTGTATTTCTGGTCTAGCTGTCATGACGCTGTTTACGCGTTTATCGCCTAAAAGGAAAACGTTATGCACGATGCCTTGTTCAGCACGTTCAACTAGACCCTCTTGAGTAGCTTGCTCTAGCAGCATGGTTATTTCTTCTGAGGTTAAGGATTCAACATTATCTGGGTTTACGCCTAGTAAGCGTAACACTAAATTCATTGAGAAACTTAAGAATTTTACGAGGGGTTGCGCCACTCGAGCTATTACGGTCATGAGGCCTGCTGTGGCGACTGCGAAGCGCTCTGGGTTGCTTAGGGCAATGCGTTTGGGTACAAGTTCTCCAATGACGAGTGAGAAGTAAGTTATGACTATGACCACTAATGTGAAGCTTATGCTTTGTGCGTAAGGCTCGAGCCAGTTTATTCTCTTCATGGCTGCGGCTAGGGGGGCTGAGAGTGCGCTGCCACCAAAAGCGCCTGCGAGTACACCTATGAGCGTTATGCCTATTTGTACGGTGCTTAAGAAGCGGTTGGGTGTTGCCATGAGGTTAAGGGCCTGCTCTGCGCCTTTACTATCAAGCTGCTCGAGTTTTACTTTTTTTGAGGATACGAGTGACATTTCTGAGAGTGCAAACACGCCGTTTGCAATGATGAGTAAGAGTATTATTAGGGCTGAAATCATTATAAAGAAGTTTAACATTTGTGCTTTTGCAAATTCTTATACTTCTTGCATCTCAAAAAGATAAGATGCTTTTCATGAATTACTCTGCAAAAGATTACAAAATGTTTATTGCTGGCGAGTGGGTTGCTAGTGAGTCACATAAAACCTTTGATATGTTTAGCCCAGTTACGGGTGAACGTTTAGGGTCCTGCACCTTTAGGAACTCGAGTGGATGTTCAGCGGGCCATTCAGGCTGCCAATGCGGCTTGGCGCGATTGGGCTAAACGCGGGCCTTTTGAACCTGCCGCAGTGCTTAAAAAAGCTGCGGTCATTGTGGCGGAGCGTCGTGAGGAACTTAGGTATATTTTGACACTCGAGCAGGGTAAGCCTTTTCATTCTGAGGCTGCAGCTGAAGTGAGTGAGATTATTGATTATCTTGAAATGACCGCTGCTGATATTGTGCGTGTTGAGGGTCATATTTTACCTTCGCAAGATATAACTAAGCGTGCTTTTGTGCATAAAGTACCGCGAGGTGTGGTGGGGGCTATATCACCTTGGAATTGGCCTTATATGATGCCTGCTGAACTTATTATGCCGGCTTTGGGTACGGGTAATGCGGTGGTCTGGGCGTGTGCGCCTTCTACACCCATTACGGCTGTGAAACTAGCTGAATGTTTAGTTGATGCTGGTTTGCCTGCTGGGGTTCTTAATTTAGTTACGGGCGAAGGTGCTGTTGTTGGCGATGAAATTGCGGTTAATCCTGACACGCATGCACTTGGTTTTATTGGTTCGGTAGCGACAGGTAAAACAGTGGCTGCGCGGGCTGCGGGTAAAGAATTATTACTCGAGCTTGGTGGTAATGGGCCAACGATTATTCTTGAGGATGCTGATCTTGATAAGGCTGTCGCCGCTACACTTGCGGGTTGTTTTTTGTGTGCTGGTCAGAGTTGTAGTGCTGCTGAACTCATTTTGGTTCATGAGAGCGTTAAAGATGCTTATCTTGAGAAGCTTCAGCTAGCTATTAAAGCTGAAATTCATTTGGGTGATCCTTTTGAGCCAAGTAGCAGCATGGGGCCTGTTCAAAATGAAAAGACTGCTCTGAAGATGGATGAGCATATTGCTGATGCGCTTGCTAAGGGTGCCAGGCTTATTATGGGGGGTAAGCGGCGTGAGGGCAGTGCCACAGAACTTTACTACGAGGCGACTGTTTTAGATGGGCTTATGCCTTCTATGCTTGTGAGTACTGAAGAAACGTTTGGGCCTATTGTCCCTATTCAAACGATTAAGTCTGAGCAGGAAGCAATTGATATTGCAACCCGCTCTAAGTTTGGTTTGAGTATTGCTGTGTTTACTCAAGATTTAAAACGGGCTTTACGTATTTCTGAAGAGCTAAGGGCAGGTACTGTTATTATTAATGATACGACTAACTGGTTTGAGTATCACATTCCTTTTGGTGGTGGTGCAGGAACAAATAGTGGCATTGGTCGTGTGGGTGGTAGGTTTGGTTTAGAGCGTTTTATGGATAATAAGACGGTTTTTGTTGATATGAGCTAAGTAATACTAAACTGATTTAATCGTGTCATAAGACTAAGTGAGTCAGAGCGTACTCCCCTAGGTCGGAATTATAAAGTCTTACGACATTTATAATTCAGCGTAGTATAATACTTTCGTTTGCGTGCATTTAGCATCTTAATACGCTTTGCTTGTAGCTACGCTAAGCTTCTTAGATGGTTTAGTCTTATTGAGGTTCTTTACTAATTCACTTAGTATTTGTTTATCGACCGAGAGGACGTCATACTTCTAAGAGAGCTAGCTGAATCCTCTAAGCTAAGACGCAAATTCTATTAGAAAAACAATGCTGATTGCTTTTGATAACTATAGGGCCTTAGCTTGGCTATTTACATATAGGGGTGCAATTTCCTGTGAATTCTGCTACACTGTTGAACGTGAATGGGTTCGATACTATTAATTTTTCATGTCGATACCCTCCCCAGAAAATCCTTATTTTAAAACAACTTTTTTAGCTTAATTTGTTAAGTCTATTCTTGTTGTGCTGGTTTTTCTGTGCTTATTTTTCTTAATTACCCTCTATTGGGAAGGGAGCTAATCTTGAAGGACATACAAAAGAGTTTCAAAAGTGGCGATCAGGTTGTTTTGCCACCTTACGGTGTTGGCATTGTCTCAGGAACCATGACTCGGCAGGTTGCAGGTTCAGAGTTTCAGTATTATCAGGTTGAATTTCCAAATGGAACTTCAAAAGCTTATGTGCCTGTTAATGCACCTCAAGAAGCAGGCTTAAGAGCCGCACTTACCAAAGAAGAAGTCAGTTCTGTTGTTGAGCGTTTACACAATGGTCGTGTAAATTTACCAAAACAGTGGGCTGCTCGTCATCGTAAAGTTACTGAAATTCTTACCAGTGGTGATCCTTATCAAATTGCTACCCTAGCCAGTGAATTACGCCGTTGGGATATCGAGCGTGGCCTTCCTGATTTAGATAGACAAGCTTACAGGCGTGCCCTCAGGCTTTTAGCAGGCGAAATTAGCGCTGTACTAAACGTAAGCTCTGAAGAAGCAAGAACCATGATGAATGTTGAGGAAGACAGCGACCTTAACTAAGACAACTTAAAAAATAATAAGCTCGAGTATGAACTCGAGCTTATTATTTTTGCTTTAGGTAGCGTAGCGCTATGGCGTAAGCAGCATAGTCATCTATAAGTTCGGGGGGGCTTCTTAGGCCTTTTGGCATGAGTTTTGAGAGGCCTTTGGGTGGGTTTGCCTGAAAGTACAGCTCTTTAGCTTCTAAGCTGGTACCTGTTTCATCTAGGGTTAAGCCTATAATATTTTTTTGTTTCAGTACTGATAAAAGCTGTTTTGAGCCTGTTCCATTACCTACAATAATCACTCTGTCTTCAGGAAAGTCATAGGTTTTGACTTGCTCGAGTGTCAGTATGGCATGCTTTATTAACTTGCCTGCTGAGTCTACTTCTGCAAGTCCTATGTTTTTTCCTGGGTCAAGTGCAATGATCATATGAAAAAAGGATGGCCCAAGCGCCATCCTTTGTCCTTCATCTAATTGAGGGGTTTAAGAAGCTTCTACTTGAACATCTGCTTGGCTTGCTGCAGGCATTGAGCTGCGGCGTTTAAGCATGTTCTCGTCAGCAACTTCGGTTTCTTTAATGATACTTAAGCCTGTTCCTGCTGGTATGAGGCGGCCTAAGATGACGTTCTCTTTAAGACCTAACAGGTCATCAGCTTTTCCGCTTACGGCAGCTTCGGTTAATACATGGGTTGTGTGCTGGAAGCTAGCAGCAGATAACCATGACTTGGTTGACAAGCTTGCTTTAGTAATACCTAGTAACAGAGGCTTCCATGAGGCTGGTTCTTTGCCTTCATCAATGAGTTGGTTATTGACTTTTTCAATATCAAAACGCTCAACAGTTTGACCTTCTAGGAATTTACTATCACCAGATTCTAAGACTTCTACATACTTAAGCATTTGACGCACAATGGTTTCAATATGCTTGTCATGTACGTTTACACCTTGACCACGGTATACACGCTGAATTTCTTCAACAAGGTAGTGTCTTACTGCGTCAGAACCGCGTGATTCTAGTAAGTCATGAGGGTTGATAGCACCGCGTGTTAGCTGATCACCAGCTTCTACTTGGTCACCTTCGCGTACCAAAACACGAACGTTTTTATCAACTTTGTAGGTTTTGCTAAACTCACCGTCATCACTGGTTACTGTAATGCGAATGCGCTCATCATCTTCTTCTATGGATACTTGACCATCAAGTTCTGAAATGATCGCGCGAACTTTGGGTTTACGCGCTTCTACCAATTCAATAACCCTGGGTAGGCCCTGCGTAATATCGCCACCGGTTGCAATACCACCCGTGTGGAAAGTACGCATAGTTAACTGAGTACCAGGCTCACCAATTGATTCTGCAGCAATTACACCAACCGCTTCACCTAAGCCAACTTTACGCATGGTTGACATGTCCATACCGTAACAGTTACGGCAGACACCAACAGGGGTTTGGCAGGTGAGTGAACTGCGTACTTCGATTGTTCTTATGCTGTCTTCAGAGGCGGCATCTTGAGCTTTAACACGCTCATAAATAGCTTGAACATCTTCTCTACTAATAATGCTTCCAGCAGGTAAGTTAAATTCACCAATGCTAAAGTCAAACGCTAAAGTACGACCGTAGATTGACATTTCAACATGTCCTGGTGGTCTTACACGACCTTGCTCATCGTAAAAAGGAATGTCTAAGAATTCAGAACCACCGCAGTCTTCTTCACGAATGACAATTTCATGGGCAACATCTACAAGTTTACGTGTTAAGTAGCCAGAGTCAGCGGTACGAAGTGCTGTATCAGCACCCCCTTTACGAGCACCGTGAGTAGAAATAAAGTACTCTAAAACGTCTAGGCCTTCTCTAAAGTTAGCGCGAATAGGTAGCTCAATGGTTTCACCAGAGGGTTTAGCCATCAAGCCACGCATACCCGCAAGCTGACGAATCTGCTGAGGATTACCACGCGCACCAGACTGCGCCATAATGTAAAGCGGGTTAAGAGGCATGGTATCTCTAAAATGCTCAAACACTGCTTCTTTAACTTGTTCAGTGGTGTCACCCCAAAGTTTAACCACTTGTGTTTTACGTTCAAAATCAGTTGTAAAGCCCATATCAAAAGCAGCATTCACCTGCTCGAGTTTTTTCTGAGCTGCGTCTAAGAGTTCTTGTTTTTTAGGTGGAATTGCAACATCATCAATACCAATGGTAATACCAGATGTAGTTGAGAGTTCAAAACCAGAGCGCTTTAGACCGTCAAGTAGCTTGGCGGTTCTTTCTATACCTAGCATTTTAAATGAGCTGGTTACTAGATCTTTTAGTTCACCTTTAGCATAAGTCGTGTCATAGCGTATAAGTGAAGCAGGTACTTCGCCACCTTCAGCTAGCGTTTCTTTGACAAGACGCGCAAAGAATACACGACCGGGTGTAGTTGAAATGAGTTCACCATTGACACGCACACTAACGTTATCTTGCATGTCTACTTCACCGCGTTCTACAGCAAGTAGCGCTTCATCCTCGTTACTGTAGCGATACTTGAGTACACCCGCGGTAGTTGTTTGGCTATCAACGGTAATGATGGAGTTTTGATCTATATCGCCTTTATCTAAGGCTTTTAGAGCAGCTTCCATATTTTTAAATTTCTTACCTGCACCTTTACCACCACGGTAAACTTCGGTAAGCACAGTTAAACCAAGAATGATATCTCGACTTGTTTGTACGTTAGGGCTACCATGGGCAGGCGACATGAGGTTATGTGAGCTAAGCATTTGCAGACGAGCTTCTGCTTGCGCATAAACAGAAAGGGGCACGTGAATCGCCATTTGGTCACCGTCAAAGTCAGCGTTAAAAGCTTCGCAGACAAGTGGGTGAAGCTGAATGGCTTGACCTTCAACCAAAACAGGTTCAAATGCCTGAATACCAAGACGGTGCAGGGTTGGCGCGCGGTTAAGAAGAACGACACGGTCTTGAATAACTTCTTCAAGTGCATCCCATATCTCGTCACGCGTATCACGGTAACGCTCTAAAAGTTTACGGGCACTCTTAATATTAGAAACAACACCACGCTCTTCTAGCGTTTTAAACAAGAAAGGCTTAAATAACTCTAACGCCATACGCTTAGGCACACCACACTGATGAAGCTCGAGCTGTGGACCTACAACAATAACGGAGCGGCCTGAGTAATCTACACGCTTACCAAGTAGGTTTTGTCTGAAGCGTCCTTGCTTACCACCTAGTAAATCTGTGAGTGAGCGTAAAGGACGATCACTACCTGGGTGAACGACTGCAGCACCACGACGTCCATTATCAATTAGCGCATCAACGGCTTCTTGTAGCATGCGCTTTTCGTTACGAATAATCATTTCTGGGGCGCCTTGACTCATGAGTTTTTTAAGGCGGTTATTGCGGTTTATAAGGCGTCTGTAAAGATCGTTTAGGTCACTTGTTGCGAAGCGTCCACCTTCAACTTGAACCATAGGGCGCAGTGCAGGAGGCATAATCGGCACAACATCCATGATCATCCATGAAGGGTTGTTACCTGAGGCAATAAAGTTACGAACAATCTCTAAACGCTTTCTTGCTTTCGCGCGCTTATGACGGCTCGGGCTGTCCATTTCGTCAACAAGTTCGGCTTCTAGAACATTAAGATCAATAGCTTCTAGCAGTTCTCTAATAGCATCGGCACCCATTTTGGCTTCTACATCGTAAGATTCAATAAGCCTTACTTGCTGACGTACCAAATCAATTTCTACACGACCTGAGATGTCTGATTTAACTTTGCCATCATCAGCTAAGTCATCACCAGGTAAAACCCTATCACCATTAACAACAATAGGTTCATCTTGATACGGGTAAATGCGTGCTCTAGATACAATAATGCTTGTAGGTTGCGATAAATGCACAACACCATCGGCAGCAGCCACAATCTCTTGCGCTGCGTCAATTGCACCCACAACTTTTTGACCTTCAAACACACTCGAGCCGTCACCGACGAGCACGTGCATGGTCGGATTGACTTCATGTATTTCTTGGCGTGCCCAGCTAATCACAAAGTCAATATCCATGTGACCACTGCGCTTTTTGCTTTTTTCTACTTTTACCGTTGCTTCGCTAGGTATGCTGAATTTGGTTCCTGCGCTAGCTTTTGCTAAAACAACACCTTCTTCAACAAATTCTCCGTCACCCACTTCTAAAGCTAAACCGTTAGGAATAAAGTAAGTTGCGCTAACTTCGTCTTCGTCAACATCCCGAATGTTAAGAACGCCGCCTTCAGTACCAATGGGTATAAGTTCAACAACACCCTCTGCTTTGGCTTTAAGTTCAAACTCAGCATCAAGTTCCGCTAAGGGCTGACCACCACTGTAAGAACTTTCTTCAATCCAAGCACTCGCAGCAATATTTAGCGTGGCAGAACGCGCTTCTTCATAATCAAAAACGAGTTTCCTTGGGAAACGGTACTGCGCTATGCCTGCTAGTTTAGATTTTAGACCTTTAGCTAGTTGCTGACCAATTTCGACAGCTTCACCGTCAGCAATAACAGCATCTTCACCATTTGGCACTGTATAGGTGTCTTGACGACCAAAGCGCAACATGCGGTACTCATCATCTGTTAAGAGGTCACCACGCTTAATAGGGCGACCATCTTTAAGTGCACTCATTGCGTCAGTCACAACATACTTAGCAAAGTACAAAACCTGCTCAAGCTGGCTTGTTGATAAGTTTAGCAAAGCACCAATTTTACTAGGAATGTCTTTGACATACCAAATATGAGCGCATGCAGTTGCTAATTCAATATGACCCATACGGTAACGGCGCACCGTTGATTTGGTCACTTCGACACCGCAACGCTCACAGGTTTTACCTTCGAAGCGCTGGCGTTTGTATTTTCCGCAAGCACACTCATAGTCTTTTTCAGGACCAAAGATGCGCTCATCAAAAAGACCATCTCGTTCTGGCTTTAGGGTACGGTAGTTAATGGTTTCAGGCTTAGTAACCTCACCATAACTCCACCCACGAATTTGATCGGGGCTAGCAATTTTGATTTGGACTTTATCAAATTCTCTCATTTATTTACCTCGTCCTGATTCATCAAAAATGTTAATGTTTCGGTTTTCATTATCAAGGATTTGTACATCTAAGCCGAGCGAATGCAGCTCTTTAACCAGCACTTTAAACGACTCTGGAATAGTCGGCTCGAGTACGTCGTTTCCTTTTACAATGGCTTCATAGGCTGCGTTTCGACCTTCAATGTCATCTGATTTAATTGTTAGCATTTCTTGTAAGGTGTAAGCAGCACCATGTGCTTGTAACGCCCAACATTCCATTTCACCAAGACGCTGACCACCAAATTGAGCTTTACCACCCAAGGGTTGTTGTGTAATGAGTGAGTATGGGCCTGTAGAGCGAGCATGCATTTTATCTTCAACCATGTGGTAAAGCTTAAGAACATACATAACACCAACTACGATTGGTGCGTCAATTGCCTCACCTGTACGACCATCATAAAGAACAGTTTTACCTGATTTTAAAATCGAGCGCTGTGCTTCTTCTAAGCTTAGGTCATTAGCAACAATGCCTAATTTAGCTGATCTTTCTAAAACTTGAGCTTGTCTTTTATCAACACTATCGCCTAGCTCTTTACGTGCTTCTATTTCTTCATTAGCGGCTGATTCTAAAAGACCTTTTATATCTGCTTCAGTTGCACTGTCAAACACAGGGGTCACATAAGAGACTCCGTATTTGTAGGCTGCAAGCCCTAGATGGGTTTCTAAGATTTGCCCTAGGTTCATACGACTTGGCACACCCAGTGGGTTAAATACTAGATCTACAGGCGTACCATCTTCCATATAAGGCATATCTTCTGGAGGTAAGATTTTCGCAACTACGCCTTTGTTACCGTGGCGGTTTGCAAGCTTGTCACCTTCAATAAGACGACGTTTTTGCGCAATGTAAACTCGAACCATTTCTTGAACACCTGGTTTAAGCTCAACTCCAGGGTCACCACGTCTAAAACGCACAGTTCTTAAGATAACGCCACCATCGCCTGGGGGTACACGCAAACTTGTATCTTTTACTTCTCTAGCTTTTTCACCGAAGATACTTCTTAACAAACGCTCTTCTGGTGTGGGCTCTGTTTCACCTTTAAAGCTCGTGTGACCCACAAGAATATCGCCTTGTTTAACTTCTGCACCAATGCGAACAACACCATCTTCATCAAGGTCACGCAAAGCTGCTTCAGATAAACCAGGAATATCTCTGGTAATTTTTTCTGGCCCTAGCTTCGTATCACGTGCCTCTTTTTCATACTTTTCAATATGGACGCTGGTGTAAACATCTCTGCGTACCAAGTTTTCACTTAGAACAATGGCATCTTCAAAGTTATAACCATCAAAAGGCATAATAGCAATAAGTATATTTTTGCCTAACGCTAAACGACCATTTTGCGATGCAGGACCGTCAGCAATAACTTGGCCTTCAACTATTTCTTGACCTTTACAAACAATTGGTCTTTGGTCTGCATTGGTGTTTTGGTTAGAACGCTGAAAACGTGTGAGAATATGCTCATGGTCAACACCTTTATCCGTCGTGACTATAATTCGTTTGGCATCAACAAAACTAACCACACCCGTAGCAGTTGAGAGTGCAACGGTACCTGAATCTCTAGAAACACGCTCTTCAACACCTGTACCCACAAACGGTGCATGGGTTTCAATCAAAGGAACCGCTTGGGACTGCATGTTTGACCCCATGAGGGCACGGTTTGCATCATCATGTTCAAGGAAAGGAATGAGAGAAGTAGGAACCGAAACAATTTGCTTGGGTGAAACATCCATGTAGTCAACTTCTGTAGGAGCAACAAAAACAGGATCACCCAATTTACGTGCCACAATCACGTCAGTTGCAAAGCTACCATCTTCATTTAACTGAGTGTTTGCCTGAGCAATAATGTATTTATCTTCAGTATGAGCTGTCATATAAACAACTTCATCTGTTACTTTGCCATCTTTTACAAGACGATAAGGCGCTTCAATAAAGCCTAATTCATTAACTTGAGCAAAACTAGCTAAAGATGTAATCAAACCAATGTTGGCACCCTCAGGCGTTTCAATCGGGCAAATACGACCATAGTGCGTACGATGAACGTCACGAACATCAAAGCCTGCACGTTCACGTGTCAACCCACCAGGCCCAAGCGCGGAAATACGGCGCTTATGTCTGAGCTCAGAGAGTGGGTTAACTTGATCTTTAAACTGAGAAAGCTGACTACGCCCAAAAAACTCACGTAAGGCCGCAACAATAGGACGGTTATTAACAAGCTTTTGAGGTGTAGCTGCGTCAGGATCACCAAGAAGCATACGCTCACGAACACCACGAGCCATACGACCAAGACCCACACGAATCTGATCAGCAACAAGCTCACCTACCGTACGAATACGGCGGTTACCCAAGTGATCAATATCATCCGCAGTGTAGCCATCAACACCTGCTTGCAAATTAATCAAATACTGCAAAGTAGGAATCAAGCCATAATCAACAAACTTACCGTCTATATAACCTAATAGCGTACTCGAGTCGTAATCTAGGTTAAGTTTGCTATTCATTTTGAAGCGTCCTGCTTCACCTAAATCATAGCGGCGTGTGTCGGCAAGTAAGCTAAATATGTAATTAGCAGCTTTGTCAACTTTGGGTGGGTCACCTGGGCGTAGTACTGTAAATAAGCGTAACAGGGCCTCATCAACTGTTGCATTAGAGGCTTCATCTGCTTCTAGCGTGGCTTCAATGATAGATTCATTACCCTTGAAGAGTTCTCTAATTTGCTCATCGTTCATGCCTAGTACTCGCAAAATGACTGAGAACAAGAATTTACGCTTATTGACTTTCATCCAGAGTACATTGCTGTTATCAAATTCAACTTCAATCCAAGGCCCGCGTTTAGGCATTGGAATAATACTTGCGGTATGTGTTACGCCGCTACCTTTAGGAGCGCTAGTGAAATACACGCCTGGTGAACGGTGGATTTGTGAAACGATAACGCGGTCTGCTCCGTTAACAATAAAAGAGCCGTTCACATTCATAATTGGCAAGTCACCTAAAAACACTTGGTCTTCTTTAATCAAGCCGGTGTCTTTATGAACCAATTGTAATTTTGCAAAAAGACCAGCTTGATAAGTTAGATCTTTTTCGCGACATTCTTCTGGCGAGAACTCAGGTTCTGCTAAGGTGTATTCCAAAAAGTCTAAAACAAGACCAGCTTGACGGCCTCTATCTGTTTCATCTATTGGGAATACTTCTTTAAATGCAGCTTGTAAACCTACATCATTTCTTTCAGCTACACTTTTCTCGCGTTGCAAAAACTTCTCATATGACTTAATCTGTATATTAGTTAAGTTTGGTAAGTCTATGACTTCTCGAATACTACCGAAGGCTTCTATTTTACGCATTTCCACCCCTTAAATGAAAATGAAACAGCACAACAACACAGTAGTCTTTTTACCACTGCGTTTAAAAATAAACACTAATTTTTTACAAAATAATTCAAGCGAAGACCTTAGGGTCACCTTTGAAATTGGCATTGCATGGATTTAAATAAATAAAAGAACCGCTCTGTGCTATATTAAGGCTTACAGAAACTACAAAGTCCGTAATAGACTCACCTCCTAGACCAAGTCCTTTTAACACTCAGCCTGTGAGATTACATGGTTAAAAGATAAAATGATGTAACCCATGTTACATAATAGGGTGGGTATCACACATAAGTGTGATACCCAGTGCACCCCTAAACACCTTACTTGACTTCTACAGTTGCACCAGCAGCTTCAAGTTTAGCTTTAATATCTGCGGCTTCTTCTTTGCTAGCACCTTCTTTAACAACACCAGCTTCTTCAACAAGTGCTTTTGCTTCTTTAAGACCAAGACCACTAACAATTTCTCGTACAACCTTGATGACTTGAAGTTTTGATGCACCTGCTTCTTTAATACTAACAGTAAATTCATCTTGCTCAACAGCAGCAGGAGCATCAGCAGCAGGAGCAGCCATCATAGCGCCCATAGGCATAGCAGTAGCAGCTTCAACACCCCACTTCTCTTTAAGACCATCAACCAAATCAACAAGTTCTAAAACGGTTAAACCACTAAGTTGCTCAATAATTGCTTCTTTATCAAATGCCATAATAAATTCTCCTACGCACTCTCTTTAAGTTTATCTGAATAATTTTGTAACACACCAACCATATTCCGCTGTGGACCCTCAAGCACACCAACAAGCTGCTGAAGAGGCGCCTGTAACACACCAACAAGTTCACTTAATAATTGCTCACGTGAAGGTAGTTTAGCAATACGCTCGAGTTCACTAGCAGTAACCACTTGACCTTGCAACATGCCACCTTTAGGGGCAGGCAAGTCTTTGCTTTGCTCTTTTGCAAAGTCAGTTAAAACTTTTGCAGGAGCAACAGGGTCATTACCAATGAGGACAAGCGCAGTTGGACCACTAAGCGTATCTGCAAAATCGTCAACACCATTAGCTTTTAAAACCACGTTAATAAGTGTGTTTTTTGCTACCAATAGTCTTGCATCTACAGCACGCAATTTTGAACGCAAACTGTTTAGTTCACCAGCGGAAAGGCCTTGGTAATCAACCAAAAAAAATGTTTTTGCATCGCCTAAGAGTTCTTTTAACTCGGCAACAGATGCATCGTTTCTTGGATTTGCCATAGAAACCTTTCTAGATAACGAATCTTATACAACCGCGAAGCACAGCAAAACAAAAAAACTTTGTTTACGCCTCGGCAGGATCTTTAAGCTTGGCAAGCCCCTGCTGTCTCAAACGCCAAATAGGTGCATGTGCACCGGGGTGCTAAATATTAGATAGAGACTCTTAGACTTGGACCCATAGTTGAAGTCAAGTATAAAGTGCGAAGGTAAATACCTTTTGCAGTATCAGGTTTTGCAGCTTCTAGAGCTTGGGTTAGAGCAGCAAGGTTTTCAGCTAATTTATCAGCATCAAAACTCGCTTTACCAATCGGGGCATGAATCACACCAGTTTTATCTGAGCGAAATTCAATTTGGCCTGCTTTAAGGGCAGACACAATCTCAGAAATATTAGGACCAACCGTACCGGCTTTAGGGTTAGGTAACATACCTTTAGGACCCAACACACGACCAAGCTTACCACCGACTTGAGCCATCATATCAGGTGTTGCAACAACAGTATCGAACTCCATCCAGCCATCAAGAATTTTTTGAATCAACTCTTCACCGCCAGCAAAATCAGCACCAGCAGCTTCAGCAGCTGCAATATTTTCACCCTGCGTAATCGCTAAAACACGTACAGTTTTACCGGTACCATGAGGTAGTGCTACGGTACCCCGAACATTTTGGTCTGACTTACGAGGGTCAATACCTAAACGAAAGTGAGCTTCAACCGTTTCATCAAATTTAGCGGTAGCTAAGTCTTTAACAAGCACAGTTGCTTCAGCGGATGAGTATATTTTCC
This sequence comes from uncultured bacterium, assembly GCA_964634665.1. Lineage (GTDB taxonomy): Bacteria > Deinococcota > Deinococci > Deinococcales > Trueperaceae > JAHEBB01. The sequence goes on from CAZWJZ010000004.1 coordinate 42,699, forward strand.
CTTGTTCCAACCTTTGCTTTAATGCAGCATATCTCTTAGCACGTGCCATTAGCTTGGTTTCCCTTCAATGGTTACACCCATTGAACGCGCTGTACCTGCAATAATGTTAGCAGCAGCTACTTCAGTATTTGCATTAAGGTCAGACATTTTTTGGCGACCAAGTTCAAGGCATTGATCCCAAGTAAGGCTACCCACTTTAGTTTTATGAGGTTCACCGGAACCTTTAGAGAGACCTGCAGCTTTGCGAATAAGGTAACTCGCAGGCGGTGTTTTGGTTATAAACGTAAAAGAACGATCTGCAAAAATAGTTAACTCAACAGGAATAATCGCATCACCCTCATTAGCGGTGGCAGCATTAAATGCTTTAACGAATTCCATAATATTTGCACCGTGCTGACCAAGAGCAGGTCCAACAGGTGGGGCTGGTGTTGCTTTACCCGCAGGTAACTGCAACTTAACTAATCCAACAACTTTTTTTGCCATGTTTCCTCCTTAGCTCCCCCACAGCTTGGCAAGCTAGGGGTCAAAACGCTAATTTTGCAACTACTATCTAAAAAGATAATGAAGCTTAAGATTTAATAACTTGAGAAAAATCAAGTTCAACAGGGGTCTCACGACCAAATATAGACACCAACACTTTAACTTTACCTTTATCTGGGTCTAAATCAGACACAACACCCGTAAAGTCAGAAAACGGCCCAGCAGTAACCTGAACCATGTCACCCACACTAAAGCTAATCTTGACTTTAGGAGTTTCTTTAGAACCCGTAATGCCTAAGCTAGCCAACATACGCGATTCTTCTTCAGGTGTTAAGGGAATCGCTTTTGTCGCAGTACCAACAAAGCCCGTCACCCCAGGAGAATAACGCACAACTTCCCAAGCTTCATTAGGCTCTTCAGGATTATCACCTAAATCCATTTGAACAAAAATATAACCCGGAAAAAGACGTCTCTTAATAACTTCTTTTTGTCCACCACCTGCATGTTCAACAGTTTCTTCAGTAGGTACAACAACTTGATAAATATTATCAAACATACCCAAAGAGCGAGCACGATTCATAATATTCTCTTTAACTTTTTCTTCATGCCCAACATAGGTATGGACGGCGTACCACTCAATACTCATAAAGAACCCTCAGCTAGCAAACTTATAACACTAAACCAGTCAATAAACCCATGATTGCATCCGTAACAAGCAAAAAGATGACTGTTAAAACAACAAAAATAAGAGTAGCTTGCGTAGCCTGAATAACCTCATTACGGGTAGGCCAAGTAACCCGACCTAACTCCGCACGAGAATTTCTCAGGTACTGCACAACCTTATTCACACTTTAACCTCACGATGAAGCGTATGCTTACGATCCCAAGGACAATACTTACGTAGCTCGAGCTTAGCTTGTGTGTTACGACGGTTTTTATGCGTTGCATAATTACGACGCTTACAGTCAGTACACTCGAGTAGTAGTTTAATTCTTACATCACTTGCCATTATGTCTCCTAATTCAGACCTTTTATAGTAGCAGACTTTGCTTGCTAGTGTGTAGCCTAGTCTGAATTAAAGTCTGTTGCAAGAAAAGCGTGTCTAAGTTAGGCCTTTTGGCTGCTCAAACACGCTTCATCCTCAATCTTTACTTAGTAATTCCAGTAACAACACCAGCACCAACAGTACGTCCACCTTC
>CAZWJZ010000005.1:0-39345 GCA_964634665.1 uncultured bacterium
GTGCTGCTCTACAATAATGCCAGCATGGCTCATATCGGAGTTCTGTAGCAGTTCACGACCATAAGTTGGATGTTTTTTAATGACTTCCCACTCTAAAGCAGTTAATTTACTAGGTTTCTGTAATATTTCTAAGGAGACATTCACTTTTCCCAAATCATGCAAACGTGCGCCTATGCTAAGTCGAAGCATACGATCTGCCGACAGATTAAGAAGCTTGCCAGTTTTTTTAGATAAACGCTGTAAACGAGCACAGTGCTCGGCTGTGTAGCCATCTTTTTGTTCGACTTCTTCTGCTAGTCTTATAACATCACCATGAAAATTCTCAATCCAATTTTGTCTCGAAGCATTAGCAAAATACAAATAGGTCACATCTGTATTACAAAAAAAACTAAGTGTTTTTGATAAATCTCTAGCAACAAAATAATCAGAAGGTTTAAGAACAACAGCACTACCATCCTCTTGATCTAAACTCAAAAGACCCTTAAGCACATAGTAAACCTCAATGGTGCCCTCTTTTTCAGGCGTAGCATAAAGCGTTTCACCTGCATGAATGGTACCAAGCGTAAAACCAATGCCACCCCTAGAAAAAGCAAAATTAAAACTACCTTCATCCATCTCAAGTTTTTTGCCCTCATTTTCATTCTTTGCAAGCCAAGGGGGCGCCAAAAAATGCAAATACTTAACACTCGAGCGGGCTTCTAAGCGGGTTTTTCCTGCTAGTTTATCTGTAGTTACAAAAGAATTAGCTTTTAAACGTCTGGGGCCTAGGTTGGTGTGCACTATCATTTCGCCTTCAGAAAAAAAGAAGACGTCTATCATGCCATGTTGGTAGTTAGCAGGCATAAGGGTAAGGTTTTGACCGGGGCTTAAATAGCCTTCAACCAAATCACCATAACTTGTTTTGACTAGGCTTTTAAAAACAAGGTTAGGGTTAGAGGCAGAGAACTGCCCTGTGTGCAATTCGAAATCTTGCACAGGCATAGGGGGGGGATCAGTAGGTATAAAGTAGTCATTCATAATGCATCACCGTGTTCCTACTCTGATTAGTTACAAGTATGCAGTACCGAGTGTGACACTATTCTTACAAGAGGAAAATGTGATTAGAAATGTGGCATTTTGTATAAAACACTAAGGCATCTTAAGAAAGCCGTTTAGTAACGACGCAGTAAAACAGCTTTATGCTTACCCTGCTAAGCTTATTTCCTTGCTAGAGTGTGCAGCGTGACGAAGAAAATAACAGTAATTGGTGCAGGTATGGCAGGTAGTGACGCGGCATTAGCAGCCGCTAATTTAGGTGTTCAGGTTGACCTATATGAAATGCGACCCGTCAAAATGACACCCGCGCACCATACCGATAAATTTGCTGAACTGGTCTGCTCAAACAGCTTTGGTGGCGAAGGCAACACCAACGCCAAAGGCTTATTGCAAGCAGAAATGCTTCATGCCAAAGCACTCATTATGTCAAGTGCTCACAAAACTCGAGTGCCTGCTGGGGGCGCATTAGCTGTTGACCGTGAAGCGTTTGGTGATTTGGTAACGACGACCCTTAATGAGCACCCAAACATAACAATTCATAAAGAGGAACTCACCCGTATTCCTGAAGGCGTTGTCGTAATAGCGAGTGGTCCACTAACCTCAGAGGCATTAGCGCAAGATATACAAAAAACAATGGGTATGGAATTCTTAGGTTTTTATGACGCAGCTGCGCCTATTATAGATTTTGACAGCATAAATACAGATATTGTGTTCAGAAAAGGACGCTACGAACAAGCAGCCGACTACCTGAACGTACCCTTTACTAAAGAACAATACGACACTTGGTTTAACGCGCTAAGCGAAGCAAGAAAGCACACCCCGCATGACTGGGAGAAACTCGAGTTTTTTGAGGGCTGTATGCCAATTGAAGAGATTGCCCGTAGAGGCTATGACACACCACGGTTTGGCCCTATGAAGCCTGTTGGGCTTGAGCATCCTGAGACAAATAAGCGTTTTTTTGCCGTAGCGCAGCTTCGTCAAGAGGATGTTCGTGGGCAAATGTGGTCTTTGGTGGGCTTTCAGACGGGTCTTAAGTGGGGAGATCAAAAAGAACTCATTAGGCTCATGCCGGGTCTTGAAGAGGCTGAGGTGGTTCGTTATGGGGTTATGCACCGCAATACTTACTTAAATGCACCTAAGTTACTTAATGCTGAGCTTAATTTACGAGAGCAGCCAAGGCTTTTTGTTGCGGGTGTGCTGGCAGGTACTGAAGGCTATCTTGAGTCGTCAGCAACAGGTTGGTTAGCGGGTACAAATGCTGCGAGGCAAGTGCTGGGGTTAGCGTCTTGGTTACCGCCAGAACAATCAATGCTGGGTGGCTTAACGCGTTATTTGAGTAGTGCTAATAGTGATAATTTTCAACCTATGAATGCCAATTGGGGGCTTGTGCCTAATGCTGAGAAGAAGCGAGGCATGGGTAAAGCAGATAGGCGTAGAGCCATGTTTGCGAGTGGCTTAGCTGCGTTTGAAGCTTGGTTTGATGAGCAGAGCAAAGCTTAACTCAAAAGGATATTTTTCCCTAGAATTAATGACGAGAACTAGGTAGACTAAAGCTATTATTTTGCTTGGAGGCAAACTATGTTTGGTGAACATTTTTTATTTACTGCACTTATGGCTGTCATTTTATTAACTTCGTTTCTCATTGTTTCAACAGTTCCTTTGTGGGCTGCTAATTTAGGTAAAAAAGAGGAAGAAGAGGAAGAAGAAGTCTAAAGCACAATTACAAAGCATCAAATAAGCCTACCTGGGTCACGCGGCCGGGTACGCGAAAATGCTCAGTAGTTAACTTAAAGCTGGTTTTCTTAAGGCCAGCTTTTTGCTTTGCTAGCCTGTGCATTTGCTTTATTTGCTCAGCAAACAAGCCTTCCCCTGTCATGCGGTAGCTAAAACGAGCATCACTTAAATTGCCATTACGCATATCTTTAATGCGATTTAAAACTTTATGTTTACGCTCAGGAAAATGCAACTCGAGCCAGTCTACAAAGATGTCTTTAACGCCGTAAGGTAAGTGAACTATGTTGTAGCCAACAAAGCTTGCGCCAGCTGTTACGCTTGCTTTTACAAGTTCAGGTATTTCATGGTCAGTTAAGCCTGGAATGATGGGGCAATTAAGCACACCCACAGCTATGCCTGCTGCTGCTAGTTGACTAACAGCAGCAAGACGATTTTGAATGCTGGATGTTCTTGGTTCCATGACCCTGCGTAAGTCTTCATTGAGGGTTGTAATGGATATTGATACAGATACGCAGTTATAACGAGCGAGTTCTTTTAGAAGGTCAATATCTCTTAAAATAAGTGCGTTTTTAGTCACTATGGTTACGGGGTTACGAAACTCAGCTAATACCTCTAAACATTGACGGCTGAGCTTTAAGTTTTTTTCTATCGGTTGATAAACATCTGTAACGCCACTAAAGCCAATCACTTGAGGCTTCCACTTTTTTGCACTAAGTTCTTGTCTTAATAGTTTGACAGCATCTGTCTTAACCATAATTTTTGTTTCAAAATCTAAACCTAAAGAAAAGCCTAAGTACTCATGGGTTTGGCGTGCATAACAGTAAGCGCAACCATGCTCGCAACCCCGGTAAGGGTTAACACTGGCGTTATAGCCAATATCAGGACTTTTGTTATAAGCAATAAAGGTTTTAGAGCTATCTTTATAAAGCTTAGTGCTAGGCTTCTGCTCAAAATCTTCGAGCGTCCAGTCATCATAATTAGGTACAAGCTCAAGACTTTCAAAGCGATTTTTAGGGTTTTGACTAATACCTCTACCTTTATGTTTAGGTTCATTCATGCCTCTAAAGTATAGCTGAAATACTTAATAATTAAGGTATTTTTGTTATCACTAAATTCTAACGCTGAGTCTCTCAAGAACAGACCTAAAGACTCACTTGTAAATCACAGTAATAAGGTCGGAATTAAGCTAGACTCATCTTTACTTTATGAAAAGCCTTGTAGACAGTTACGGAAGAGTCATTAAAGATTTGCGTATAAGCATAACGCCACGTTGCAACTTCAAATGCACCTATTGTGACCCTATGGCCTTAGGTCACAACGAGCCCATAGGCACCGTTACCGTGAAAAACGTAGCTGATGTCGTGCAGGCAGCCGCTAACCTAGGCATGGAAGCTGTCCGTTTTACTGGCGGAGAACCCCTCTTACGCAAAGACTTAGCTGAGATGATTCACCATGCCAAAAAAATAGTAGGCATACCCGATGTAGCCGTAACCACCAACGCCAGCTTACTCAAACGCCGCCTACCCGAACTGCTAAAAGCAGGCTTAGACCGCGTGAATATATCCATGGACGCAATCAACGCAGATGTATTTAAAGAAGCCACCCAAGGCGGCAGCATAAAACAAGTCTGGGAAGGCATAGAAGCCGTCATGGAAGCAGGCCTAAAACCAGTCAAGCTCAACGCAGTTGTCATGCGAGGCGTAAACGAAGGCGAACTCATACCCCTAGCCCGCCTAACCAAAGACCAAGCCATACACATGCGCTATATAGAATACATGCACCTAAACAACGCAGCTGCAAGTGACTACAAAAATGCTTTCATGGCAGGCAAAGAAATAAAAAGTATACTCGAAAATGAATTTGGCCCACTCGAGCCTGTCGAGACTGACCCGAGTGCACCTGCTAGGCTTTTTAAAGTACCGGGTTGGCAGGGCGCTATTGGCTTTATTAACCCTGTGTCAGAACCTTTTTGTGGTGCTTGCAGCCGCATGCGCTTAACAAGTGATGGTCGTTTAAGACCTTGCCTTATGACGGATCGTGAAATTGATATTCGTGAAGCGCTGCATCATGAAAGCCCTATAGAAGCCATTCAAGAAATGTTCTTAGTGGCAGCGCATCGTAAAGTAAAAAGCGGCATTGTTACACCTGTAGATAGACCTAGAACCATGGTTGCTATTGGTGGCTGAAGCCAACTGTCAAACCTGCTAATGGTGAAATAATAAAGCTTGATAGTCAAAAGCTAACTACAAAGCTTATTTCTGGTAACTTATAGACCTAATGCGTGTCTTTGAAATTATTTTAATTATTACCTTACTAGCTCGAGTGCTACTTACCTTTACGGAGTATCGGCGAACCAAAAATCTTCGTGCCACTCTTACCTTATTGGCTACGGCTGTAGCGGTTGCTCAGTTTTACATTGAGGGTTGGCGTTGGCAGTTAACACCTTTTTACATTGCTGTTTTTGTAGCTTTAACCGTTGATTTAACACGCTTTCCTTCTGATATTGAAGAGTTAGAGGGTGGCAAATCTATACGTCGTGCGCTACTTGGCATTTTTGGCTTAGCTTTTTTTAGCGCGATTGCCTTTTTGCTTCCTGTACCAAGCTTACCTCGACCTACTGGGGAGGCTTTAGTAGGAACCTTTTCGTTTGAATTAACAGATAGAACAAGGGCTGAGATGTACTCGGCAGAAGAGTCAGATAGACGCATGATTGTGCGTGTTTGGTACCCTGCGAGTTCAAAAACAAGACGTGCCCCGTGGATAGAAGATGCAGAGCAAATGCTACCTGCATTAGCCAGATCAGGTGGCCTACTCGGCTGGATGCTTAATCACTTGCAGTACATTAAGACGCATAGTTACTGGGCTGCACCTGTGCAAACGCAAGATAGGTTTCCGGTGGTTTTGTTTGACCATGGCTTATGGGGATTCCGTTCTCAAAATACCTTCTTGGTAGAAGACTTAGCGAGTCATGGCTATGTTGTATTTGCGGTAGAGCACCCTTATGGCGCGGTGCAGACGGTGTTTCAAGATGGCAGCATTGCGACCTATCATGAGGCTGTATTACCAGACTCGAGTGATCCGACTTATGACGCAGCGACAAAACGTTTAACAAATCAGTGGTTAGAAGATAATCAGTTTTTACTTGACTACTTAGCAGCTGCACCAACCCTAGAAGTTAACGGGCTTTCAGATCACTTAGATTTAAATCGAGTGGCGCTTACAGGTCACTCAACGGGCGGCTCGAGTGTGCTTAGTTTTTGTGCACTTGATGATCGTTGTGCCACGCTTGTTACGTTTGATGCTTGGATGAAAGCTGTTTCTGATGAGGCTGTGAGTCAGGGGCTTCCTCAGGCTGCACTGAATATGTTTAGTGACTTGCAGGTGGCTTACTTTCCTGCAGAGAACCAAGAGCGCTACCTTGACATGCTAGCGAGTAGCGATAACAGTAAGACGCTTTTTATTAGTAATACGGGTCATCATGATTTTGATGACACTGCGTTTCTTAGTCCAGTTGCACGCTTTTTTGGTCATAGTAAAGGCAGTATTCGACCTAAAAGAGTGTTTGAGATTATTCGGGCGTACACCCTAGCGCAGCTTGATAGTGCGCTGTTAGGTGAAGAGGTTGCACTTTTAAGTGAAAACCCTAGCCCTTATGAAGAGGTTCGTTTTGCTTATGAAAAAGCAATACTAGATGCCTCAGTTAATGAAGCTAGTTTAGAAGAGATGTCAGGTAGTGACAGCCAATAATCAGATTACAAGCGTAGAAACCTTCGCTGCCAATGCCCTAAGTAGCCATAAAATAGAACACTATGACGGTTGGCGGTTACGCTACAACTATGAAGTAACCCGCAGGGCAAACTCGGTACTGGCAGAAAAGCAAGGCACTAAACCCCTAACGCAAAAGCTCGAGTATGCCGAAACGTGGTATCAGAACTTAGGGGTAAAGGCTCGTTTTCAGCTGTGCCCAGCTTCGCAACCAAGTAGCCTTGCTGAGTTACTTATAGCTAGGGGCTACAGTGTGCATAGTGGCGCAAAAGTACAAACAGCCAAACTAAACAAGGTTGTAAACAAAGCCAGTAACCCAAACATAAAGCTAGTCAGCTCGAGTTCTTTAAATGCTGATTGGCTAAACATTTATGAGCAAACTGAAAATGCGCCTCCTGACAAAGCCGAAGTAAGAAAAACCATGCTCGAGTGTTTGCAGCCTAAAGCTAAGTTTATGCTTGCTTATCTTGGTTCTGAACTTGCAGCAGTTGGCTTGGCTGTGTATGAAGCTGGTTATGTGGGTGTGTTTAATATGGCAACGTTGCCAAGCATGCGTAAGCAAGGTGCAGCAACAGCGCTTTTGCTAGGTTTGGCGCAATGGGGTGAAACTGAGGGTGCAGAGCATATCTATCTTCAGGTAGCTACTGAAAATGCAGGGGCGCAAGCTGTGTACGAGAAGGTTGGTTTTAAAACGCTTTATGAGTACCAGTATTTTGAGCAAACTTAGCTTGTATTTTGCCTGTTAAGTGTTTTATTTTGTCTTAAATAAGTAAGCTCTGTTTTTGCTAATGCTGCTTATCTTGATAATTTAAGTACCTTAATAAGCTCACTAATTTCTAGGTTTTCTTTATCACTTACGCATTGCTCAAGGTAGTTTTCAAGCACAATGTCTCTGGTTGAATTTAAGGCACTTGAGACACCAGAAAATAAGGTTAAAATGTCAGCACAATCTCGCTCTGAATCAATCATTTTTTCTAAACCACGTACCTGACCTTCAATGCGCCTTAAGCGATTAATAATGGTTTGCTTTACATCTTTGCTGTCTTTTGTCATTACTAAAGTATACGCTGTGAAAAAGGTTTATAAGGCAGAGATTGCTTATAGAGGGGTGTTTGTTCGCTAATTTGCCTAGATTGATATATTTGCTATGACTAACCCCTTGACTTAAGCAAGTGAAAAGAAAGCTTTTAAGTTGATGCAGTGTTTTGAATTGTTAGAGAAGCTCGAAAATACTTTCCACTTTCTTTCCCTTGATTTGCTACTCTAGACTCATGCAGCTTAAATCACTTGGCATAAAAACAGATCTTATCTTTCCTGAGTTTGAAGGGGAAGTAAGAGACTGCGGTGATTACATTAGTATTCGTACGCCTTCAAACCCTAATTTTTGGTATGGCAATTGTTTGCTTTTTGCTGAGCCACCTAGTCAAGAGAAGTTTGAAAGATGGATGCAGCTTTTTAAAGAAGAAATTGGTGAGCCTCCTGAGGTAGAGCACAGAGTGTTTATTTGGGATATAACTGAGCAAGAAGCTGATGCAAGCAAGTTTTTAGAAGCAGGATTTAGCTTCGAAGAGACTGTCGTTATGACCGCAGATGAAAGTTCACTTAAAGAGCCACGTAAAAAAAATGAAGCTATTGACATGCGAGTACTCACAACGGAAGCAGAGTTTGCTGAGTTTTTAGATTTAGAAACCCTCGTAGATGTAGAGCAGGGTTATGCTGATCATCCTAGTCATCGTCTTTTCTTAGAACGTAAACTCGAGCGTTACCGCCGTATGACGCAAGCGGGGTTAGGAGAGTGGTTTGGTGCGTTTTTAGAGGGCAAACTAGTAGCTTATATGGGGCTTTATAAGCGGGCTGAGTTGGCCCGCTACCAAACGGTAGCGACGCATCCTGACTACCGCAGACAAGGCATAGCGCAAAGCCTTGTTTATTTTGTGGGTCGTTATGGCTTTGATGAAATGGGGGTAAAGCAATTAGTCATGCAAGCAGATGATAATTATTTTGCTAAAAACATTTATGCAGATGTTGGTTTTAAGCCAACAGAAAAAATCTATGCTTTAGAGCAAAGACCCGCAATTAAAAAAGACTAAAACCGTAGCGCAAAAACTCGAGCTTGTCTATCTTCACGATTGCCAAAACGAAGCATGTCATACTGAACAAAACCGTATTGGAGGACGTATGAACCAAACTAGTTTTAGGGGGTTAAAGCTTACGTTTGCGCTTATTATGCTCATTTGGGTGCAGTTTGCCTTAGCGCAAGCGTTAGCAGAAAATACAGCTCGAGTGCATTACTTTAGGCCAGATGCTGCTTATGAAGGGTTTGAACTGCATGTCTGGGAAGACACAACAGATGAGGTCACTTGGGATGCTGGTTTAGCCATTTCAGGTCGCAGTGACTACGGGGTTTACTGGGATATTAACTTAATCGACAATGCCAAGCGTGTGGGGTTTATTGTGCATAAAGGTGATGAAAAAGACCCCGGACCAGACATGTTTCTTGACTTGGCAAAGTATGGTAAAGAAATTTGGTTGCAATCAGGTAGCGATGAAATACTGAGCGCTCCGCCTTTAGCGCCACCTGCTGAAATGACAGCTCGAGTGCATTACTACCGTCCTGATGGTCTTTATGAGGGTTTTGAACTGCATGTTTGGGAAGATACCACTGAGACTGTGACATGGGCAGCTGGCTTAGTACAGACAGGCTCGAGTGCTTTTGGGGTTTACTGGGATGTAGCCCTTGCAGAGGAAGCTTCAACCTTAGGCTTTATTGTGCATAAGGGTGATGAGAAAGACCCTGGGCCAGATATGTTTTTAGATTTGACTGTAAGTAACGAGGTGTGGCTGGTGTCAGGTAGTGCTAGGTTGTTTACACAAAAGCCAGATGTTCAAGTGGCGGGTTCTGGGGATTTAAGTCAAGCGCAAGCTTACTGGCTCGAGCGTGATTTGTTTGCTTGGAACTTAGGCACAGTTGTGCCTGATTCGGTGTTTAGTTTGCACGCCTCGGCAGATGCTTTGTTAGAGCTTTCTGAAGCCGGTGTTATGAATGGTGAAGCTTTTGAACTTGTTATAGATGAGCGGGGTTTACCAGCGCATGTTGTTGCTAAATTTCCGCATTTGGTTGACTACACTGCCTTGCGACTTTATGATTTTGTACCTGAATTTCAAGAAGAAAATCTGGCAGCAGTACCCAGATTACTGCAAGGTCAAGTGGCTATTTCTATGACAAATGCCAATAAGCTTTTTGATGCTACAGCTTTGCAAATAGCAGGCGTGCTAGATGACCTTTATGCCGAAGAAGCTTACACACAAAGCCTAGGGGTTTCTTGGCAAGCTGATGCTCCTAGCCTAGCTGTTTGGGCACCCACCGCGCAAACTGTAAAGCTGCATTTGTTTAATAGTGCAAGTTCGCGGGACAGTAGTGTTATTGATATGAACCCAAGTTCATCGGGCGTGTGGTCAGTAACAGGAGACTCGAGTTGGCGTAATAAGTATTATTTATTTGAGGTGCAGGTGTTTGCGCCTAGTACGCTTAAGATTGAAACAAATCTGGTTACCGATCCTTATTCGCTTGGCTTGTCTTTGAATAGTAAGCGGAGTCAAATTATTGATTTGAATAGTGCTGAACATAAGCCTGAGGGTTGGGATGCGCTTTTAAAAGAGGGGCTTACTGCGCCTGAAAAAAGCGTTATTTATGAGCTTCATATACGTGATTTTAGCGTTAATGACCCAACGGTTAGTCAAGATAAGCAAGGAACTTACTTAGCCTTTACCGAAGATAGCAACGGCATGAAGCACCTAGCAAAGATAAGTGCTGCGGGCTTAACGCATTTACATTTATTACCTAGCTTTGATATTGCAACGATTAATGAAGATAAATCAACTTGGCAAATGCCAGCTATTCCATCAAATATTGCGCCTTCCTCTACCGAAGCGCAAGCTGCTATTGACGCCGTAAGAGACGCAGATGCCTTTAATTGGGGTTATGACCCGTTTCACTATAATGTGCCTGAAGGAAGTTACGCAGTCAATCCAGCTAAGCGTAGTTTAGAGTATCGCCAGATGGTCAAAAGTTTGGCTGATATTGGCTTATTGACGGTCATGGATGTTGTGTATAACCATACTAATGCCAGTGGGCAGGCTGAAAAATCTGTACTCGATAAGATTGTGCCGGGTTACTATCATCGCTTAAGCAAAGATGGCTTTGTTGAGACAAGTACTTGCTGTCAAAATACGGCAACTGAGCATGCCATGATGGAAAAACTCATGATTGACTCGGTGCTGTTATGGGCAAAAGATTACAAGATAGATGCCTTTCGTTTTGATCTTATGGGTCATCATATGGTTTCGAACATGCTCGCTTTAAGACAAGCTTTAGATACATTGACGCTCGAAAAAGACGGGGTTAATGGCAAGAATATCTATCTTTATGGTGAAGGTTGGAATTTTGGTGAAGTTGCCAATAATGCTAGGGGGTTTCACGCAACCCAAGTTAACTTGGCGGGTACAGGCATAGGTAGCTTTAGTGACAGGTTACGAGACGCTGTGCGTGGTGGTGGGCCTTTTGACAATGGTCTTGATCTGATTAGAAATCAAGGTTTTACCAGTGGGCGTTACTACTTACCAAATGAACGCGTAACTGCATCAGCAGAAGCTCAAAAAGATATTCTTTTACAGCAAGCTGACCAAATTCGCTTAGGTCTAGCGGGCAACTTGGCTGATTATAAGCTTGAAAATAGATTGGGTGAAACCGTTACAGGTAAAGACATTGATTATAACGGTTCAGCTACAGGTTACACCCAAGACCCGCAAGAGCATATTGTTTATATTTCTAAACATGACAACCAAACCTTCTGGGATTTTAGTCAGTACAAATTACCTGAAGATGTAAGCATAAAAGATCGTGTTCGTATGCATAATGTGGGTTTAGATATTGTCATGCTGTCGCAAGGTATTCCTTTTTTTCAAGCTGGTGATGACATGCTGCGTAGCAAAAGCTTTGACCGAAATAGCTACAACTCAGGGGATTACTTTAATAAGCTTGATTTTAGTTATGAAAGCAATAATTTTGGCGTTGGTTTACCGCCAGCTAGTGAAAATAGAAGTAACTGGAATTTTATGCGCCCGTTACTAGAAAACCCAAACTTAAAGCCAGCCAAAGAAGACATTTTGACAGCTGTTAATCACTTTCAAACTATGCTTAAAATTCGCCAAAGCTCAGCGCTCTTTAGCTTAGAAACAGCCGAAGAGGTAAAGGCTAGACTCGAGTTTCATAATACGGGCCCTGAGCAAGTAGCGGGAGTTATTGTTATGAGTTTGGCTGATAACAAGGGCTTAGCTGACTTAGACCCTAGTGTTGATGTTTTTGTGGTTGTTTTTAATGCTACGAATAAACGCCAAACGCTTAAAGTAGATGCTTTAGAGGGTTTAGATTTGCGTTTGCATTCGTACTTGCAAGCTCAGCAAGATGACCCTGTTTTGACATCTGCTCATTACGCGTTTAATAACAGTTTATCTGTACCTGCCTTTACAACGGCTGTTTTTTACCAAGCTCAAAAGTGAATGAATAGTATTTTCTGTTTCTAGAGTATCTTGGCTTAAGGAACTCGCTGAATGCGGGGGTCGCTAAATTCATCTAGTTCATCGCGGCTGGTACTTGAAAATTCAGTCACAATAGCGCCTTCATTGCCACTTTTAAACCAGTGCCAAGTATTGGGCTCAATGGTGTACTGGTCACCGGGATGTAACTCAATTTCATGAAATACGGTGTAGTAACTCGAGCTGTCTTGGGGTGGTTGGGTGCTTTGTTTGGGGCTTGCTTCGCCTTCTACGTAGAGCCATACAGTGCCTTGGCGGCAGCGGAAGGTTTCGCGTTTGCCGGGGTCACTGCCTACGGGCGGGTGTCTATGTTGAGGGCAGGTTTGGTTTGGGAATAAGATGAGTTCTTTGGCGCAGTATCTGTCGTTGTTTTCGTAGGTGTAGAGGGCTAAGCCTGTGCTGAAAAAGTCGTTGAGGCCTAGGTCTGCTAGTTCTATTTGTTTGACTTCATCGGGGCGTAAGATGATGCCTGCTGCTTGTAAACGAGTATTGGCTTGTTCTTGAAGGTTGCTTGGGTTACTCATAAGTCTCCTTGTAAGCTAAGTTTAATCTAAGCCTTGACAAATTAAATTAATTAGTTTAATTTAATAATACAGAACTTAAAAAAGCTTGTCAATGCTGTGCTGCTAGCCTTAAAGCCACAGCTAAGGAAAGAATTATTATGTCTATCAATGCTGCTAAAGCAAAAGATATTAACCGCTTACGTGTGCTTAATAGCATTCGTAAACACAGTGGCCTAAGCCGCCAAGAAATAGCAGAAAGCATTGGCTTAAGTGCACCAGCGGTGGGTAATATCGTGACAGAGCTAATAGCAGAAGGCTTAGTAAGAGAGCTAGGTAGACGCAGCAAGCAACGAGGCCAACCTGCCAAAGAACTCGAGTTTTGCTCTGACGGGGCTTACTCGATTGGCTTGTTTTTAGAGTCGAATGAAGCGTCAGGTGTTGTGGTGAACCTAGATGGTGATATTCAAAAACAAAAACACGTTTCGGTTTCTCAAGAGTTAGCACCGCATGAGGCACTAAGCGTACTTTTAGACTTAGTTGAGGCCCTTTTAAGCCCTAGATACAAAGAAAAACTTTTAGGTATTGGTCTTGCAACGTTTGGACCTCTTAATTTAGGAAAAGGCACTATTAATGCACCTCAGCGTTCTAACGCATGGGTTAATGTCCCTTTAAGAGATCAACTCGCTGAAAAAACCCAAGTCACAGTTTACCTAGATAACGACGCAACCGCAGCTGCCATAGGTGAACACTGGTACGGTGCAGGGCAAATTTACCCTAATTACTTATACATTCATATTACAGACGGCCTAGGTGGGGGTTTATTCTTTAATGGAGAAGTCTACCGAGGGGGCAGCCTAAATGCTGCTGAATTTGGGCACATGCTAGTCAAGCAAAACGGTAGTGTTCAGTACCTAGAAGAAATAGTTAGTCTAAAAGCGTTTGCCAAAAAACTAGGCATAAAACCATCCATCACAGAACTCGAGCGTCTTTTTAAGCAAGAAGATATCAGCTTATTGGCTTGTCTTGATGAGGCTGCTGAAGTACTGGCTCAAAGTATTGTTTCGGTTGATCACCTGCTTGACTTAGATGCCATTATTCTGGGAGGGCATTTATCAGAGGCTTTTCTTCAGTACCTTTTAGATAAAACCCAACTTCATTGCGAACCCTTATTTATGCGCGGAAAGCCTAGCCACACAGAACTTATTTTGGGCTACACGGGGCAGCATAGTGCAGTTTTAGGGGCAGCTACGTTGCCCCTTTATGACGCTTTTATTCAACCTGCGCGCATAAGCAGCGCAGAGCATGTGTTTAGTTCCACGCAAGAGGATACAGCCTAATGCCACGCATTCTTAGTTTTGGTGAAGTACTGGTTGAAATGATGCGGCCAGAGGTTGATCAGCCGCTTCATGAAAGCCATTCATTTGTGGGTCCTTTTGCCAGTGGTGCGCCTGCTATTTTTGCAGATGCTGTCGCCAAACTGGGTCTGCAAAGCCGCCTACTCGCCTGCGCAGGTGACGATGCGTTTGGTCACTGCTGCCTTGAAAAGCTAAACCAAGATGGTGTAGAAACAAGCTTCATATATCAAACTAAGAAAAAAACGACAGGTATTGCTTTTGTAAGCTACAAAAAAAATGGCTCAAGAGATTTCTTGTTTCACTTAAAAGACTCAGCCGCAGCTGAACTGCGCCCCGCACACGTCACGCCAGCCTTACTCGAAGGCGTAGATTGCTTACACATAAACGGCTCGAGTTTACTGATTAGTCCAGATATGCTAGCCACCGGACTCGAGCTTATTAAGCAAGCTCAAGCAAAAGATATTCTTATTAGTTTTGACCCTAATATTCGTGCTGAACTCATTCAAGGCAATACTGATTGGCTTGAAACAATTGTAGCTGCCAGTAACATCATTATGCCTAGTGGTGAAGAAGCTTGCTTCTTAACAGCTATAGCCGATACTAAGAAAGCGTGTTTGCACTTACTCGAGCAGGGTGCAAGCTTAGTAGTGCATAAGCAAGGTGCTTTGGGTAGTACGGTTTACTCGAGTGAATCGGTTGTGCAGTTAGCTAGTTTAGACGTGCAAGAGATTGACCCTACAGGTGCAGGTGACGCTTTTGCTGCTGGCTTTTTGAGTTACTACTTAAAGACGCAAGATGCTTTGGCGGCGGCGGTTTTTGCTAACGGTGTGGGTGGGCTTGCTACGACTAAATTGGGCCCTATGGAGGCGCTTCCTAGCTTAGCTTTAGCTGAGCAGCAGTTTGAACGCTGGAAGCAAAGCTATGAAAGTCAGCTTAGTGTTTTTGATTTCTAAAAGATCAGATGATGGTCTTAATGTTGCTTGTTTTGAAGGAGGTGATAAAGAGATAAAGGTAATAAATGCTAGATGCAAAATGTCCGCTTTTGGTTAAATAGTTTTATTTGGAAAGGGAAATATGAAAAAAATTCTTATTAGTATCTTATTGGTCTTTGGCTTTGTCTCAGCGCAAGAAGACATTGTGATTACGCTTGTACCAGGCTTAACCACAGATGCTTTTTACATCACTATGAATAAAGGAGCTCAGGCAGCTGCAGAAGCGCTTGGCATTACGGTTGAGTTTCAAGGTGCTGAAGATTTTAACCCAACCTTGCAAATTCCTGTACTGGACGCTGTTATTGCCCGTCAGCCGGACGCTATTCTTATTGCGCCAACTGACACAACTCAGTTGATTGAACCGCTTCGTCAGGCAACTGAAAGAGGTATTGCGGTTCTTACAGTTGATACCTTTATTGATGATGGTAAGTACCAAGATGGTGCTGGCGATGGCGACTTCCCAATGTCATATATTGCTTCAGATAATGTTGCGGGTGGTCGTATGGCTGCACAAGCTATGGCCAACGCAATGGGTGGCGAAGGAATCGTTTATGTTTCTAACGTGCGTCCTGGTATTTCAACCACTGACCAACGTGAAGCTGGCTTCATTATGGAAATGGAAGAAAACTTTCCTGGTATCACTGTTCTTGAAACTCAGTACAACGAAAATGATGCCTCAACTGCAGCGTCACAGTTTCAAGCTGTACTAGCTCGTGAGCCTAACTTAGGTGGCGTTTTTGGTGCTAACCTTTTCTCAGCTTTAGGTGCTGCTAACGGTGTTGAGGGTGCTGGTAAATCAGGCGATATTACTGTTATTGCCTTTGATGCACCGCAATCAATCGTAGAGCAGCTCAAGTCTGGTCTTGTTGATATGGCAATTGCTCAGCATCCTGCTGAAATTGGTTACTACGGTGTTATGAGTGCTTACGCTCACTTAACAGGTCAGTCTGTACCCCCAATTATTGGTACAGGTTTCACAGTTATTACTGCTGATAATGTAGATGACCCTGAAATAGCTAGATTCATTTACTCTGATTAATTGGTCTTGGGAGTGCTTAGCACTCCCATTCTTTTTTGTTTTTGGCTAACTGTTTATAGGCGCTATGCCTAGCTAAGTATCTCCAGGGTGAATTTGTATTTTGCAAATTCACCCGAGCAGAGCGAGTGTCACAAAGTACCGAGCGAAGCGTACGGATAGACCCATTCAGTATTTTGCAAACCTTCTATGGAGTAACTTAAAGCTACTAGGAGTTATTTTGAGTACAAAATCACAAGCCTCACTACCTGCGAAGTTGCGTATTTTAAAAATACTGACAGGTGCATGGAGTTGGCTTTTTCTTATTCTCATTATTTTATTTTTCGAAATTTGGGCTTGGAATATTTACGGTCGCACCTTTGTAGGCAATATTTTTAATGTTCAAAGTATTTTGCTAGCTGCCACCCAAATTCTCATGATGGCTTTAGGGCTCACCTTCGTGATTATTTCGGCAGGCATTGATTTGTCAATTGGCTTTATTGCAGGCCTAGCAGCGGTCACTATGGCTGTGGTAATTCGTGCTTTGCCTGACATGGCCCCTTTGTTATCTTTTTTCATTGGTGCTTTTTCAGGTATTTTGGTGGCCCTCATACCGGGTCTTATTAATGGTCTGCTCATTTCAAGACTAAATGTTCCTTCTTTTATTGGTACTTTAGGTATGTTTGGGGTAACCAGAGGAGCAGCTTTTTTGGTGGCAGGTGGCGCAACTGTGGCCATTCGCAACAGTGCTGCTAGAGAATTTGGTAACGGTAGAGTCTTATGGGAAACCGTGCCTATTCCTGTCATTATTGCCGCTATTGTCACGCTTATATTTCATTATTTATTATCCAGTACTAAATTTGGTTTATACACTTATGCCATGGGTGGTAATTTACAGTCAACCTTGAGGGCAGGCGTAAATACCAAACGTTTAACAGTTAGCATCTTTTTGCTAAGTGCGTTTACAGCGGCTTTGGCAGGCTTGTTTTACACGGGCCGTTTCTCAGCAGGTGCAGCCGACGCAGGTGAACCTATATTGCTTAACGCCGTTGCAGCCGTATTTATTGGGGGTGCAAGCTTAACGGGGGGTAGTGGCACCATAACAGGCACCGTTATTGGTTCGTTGATTATTGCTATTATTCAATTTGGTTTGGTGTTTATTAATGTACCACCCTTTTGGCAGTTTGTTGCGGTAGGTTTAGTGATCATTGTTGCTGTACTTATAGATCAATCGCGTGACCGCTTAGCCCGCATGAATGTAGGTAGCTAATGGCAACGCCGGTACTTACGGTAGAAAATATAAGCAAGCGTTTTGGGGGAACGCAAGCCTCAGAAAATGTATCTTTAGAGCTTTACCCTGGAGAAGTTCTCGCTTTGGCAGGGGACAATGGCGCTGGTAAATCAACCTTAATTAAGATGATTTCAGGTGTTCATCAACCTGACAGTGGCGACATAAAATACATGGGTCAGAGTATTGCCAATAAAACACCGCAAGAAGTGCGCGACCTAGGTATTGAAACGATTTATCAGGATTTAGCATTAGCAGATAACCTTGATGTGGGTATAAACATCTTTCTAGGTCGAGAAAAAATGAAGCGCATTATGGGCATTCCTTTTTTAGATAGAAAAACCATGCGTGAAGAAGCTAAAGGTGCACTTAAGCACTTAGGTATCGAACTAAATGATTTAAGCATGCCAGTACAGTACTTATCTGGTGGGCAACGCCAAGCTATTGCCATAAGCCGCGCAGTTTACTGGAAAGCCAAAGTGCTGATTATGGATGAACCTACAGCAGCTTTAGGGGTACCAGAGCAACGAGAAGTTAAAGAATTAATCAAACGCTTAAAAGCACAAGGTGTTGCCATTATCTTTATTTCGCATAACCTCATAGATATTTTTGAAGTGAGTGACCGCATTTTGGTTTTGTTACGAGGAAGCAAAGCAGGTGAAAGACTCATTACAGAAACAGATGAAGACGAAGTTGTGCAACTCATGATGGGCAGAGACAAGCAGGTTGCTTAACCATGATCATAGCCTTTGCAGGCTTACAAGCCACCGGCAAAAGTACCCTTGCAAAAGAACTCGAGCTTGCTTTGCTTAACACTAGGCCAGTGGTTTTATTAGATAAAGATAGAGTTCGTGACTGTTTATTTGCTGAGCATGTTGATTATAGTGCTGCACAAAATGACCTTACGCTAGCTATTATGTATCAGCTAAGTGCTTACTACTTAAGCAAAAACCCTGAGACAGTAATCATTATTGACGGTCGAACCTTTTCAAAGACGCATCAGGTCGAAGCGCTAAAAGAAGCAGCCAAACAACAGAAAAGTCAACTCAGAATTATAGAGTGCATCTGTTCAGAAGAAAGCAGCCGTCAACGCCTCAAAAAAGATGCTGATACGCACCTTGCTAAAGACCGTGATTTTAACTTATACCAGCGTGTCAAAGCAGCCTCCCAAGTTATAACTGAGCCCAAACTCATTATTAATACCGATGACCTAAGCCCCCAAGAAAGCATTCAAAAAATACTCGAGTACCTTTAAGGTACCGAAAGGAACATTTATGCCTTTAGTTACAGGATTAGAATTACTTAGCCATGCCCGCAAGCACGCTTATGGTGTGGGTGCCTTTAATACCGATAATTTAGAAACAACGCAAGCCATTATGGAAGCGGCTGAAGAAACGCAAAGCCCTGTCATGCTTGCCATTACTGAGGGCGCTATGAAATACAGTCGTAAAAAGATTGTCGATATCGCCTTATTAGAAGCCAGAAACGCTTCTGTACCCGTAGCGGTTCATTTAGATCACGGGGAAAGCTACGAGATTTGTATGCAGTGCATTCGCTTAGGCTTTACCTCTATCATGATTGATAAATCACATTTAGATGAGGCGGGGAATATTGCCGAAACCAAACGTGTGGTTGAAGCGGCACACTCCGTTGGGGTTAGTGTTGAAGCAGAAATAGGTGTACTTGGTGGTATAGAAGAAAATCTAAATGTCTCTGCTGAAGATGCCAAACTAACCACTGCAGATGAAGCCCAAAGATTTATAAATGCTACAGGTGCAGATACCCTAGCCATTGCCATAGGTACTTCACACGGCCCTAACAAAGGTATTGGTCGCCCCTTCATACATCATGAACGCATTCAAGAAATAGCAGCTCGAGTGCCTAATCCTTTGGTTATGCATGGTGCGAGTGGCATTCCTCAAGATTTGGTGACGCGCTTAAACAATGCGGGTGGTGGTCTTAAAAATGCTATTGGTATTCATGATGAAGATATTGCTAAGGCAGTCACTGAAGGCATTGCTAAAATAAATGTGGGTACTGACCTGCGTTTGGCAGGCATGGCTGCTGTCAGAGAAATTTTAAGTGCTAAACAGGCAGAAATTGATTTGCGTAAAATACTAGGGCCAGCCAGAGAAGAAATGAAACGCATTATTAAAATACGCATGGCTGTTGTAGGCTCGAGTGGTAAAGCTTAAAGGCGAGAGTGAAACTAGCTATACTAAGCTTGGGTGGAGATTCTCTTGGCATGAATAAGGCAATTTGCTTGCTTTTTGATTGTGCTCAGCAAGAAGGTATAGAGTGCGTAGCTGTGCAGCAAGGCTTAGATTATGACTAGTATTGTGATTGATATGGGTGGCACAAGCATACGCTTAGGTCACGTTATTAATAATCAAGTTAAAGGCGTTCATAGTAAACTTGCAACAGAGCAGTTAAGAGAAGCCAAAGATCCTTTAGATTGGCTAGCTAAGCAAGTTAAAAGCTACGCAACGAGTCATAACTTAAGCCCCCAAGAACTCATTATTGGCGTGCCCTTTACACCTGACAGAGAACGCACAACCGCATTATCAAGCCCTAACATAAAAAACCTAGAAGGCGCACCCATTAAAAGCTACTTAGAAGCAGCACTCGAGCTTAAAGTAACACTCGAGCGTGACATTAATTTACTTTTGTTAGGTGAATGGCAGGCAGGTGCGGTTAAGGGTACAAAAGCTGTTTTTGGCATGTTTGTTGGTACCGGTATTGGCGGCTCTTTTTTGCAAGATGGCGTGCCTTACAGGGGTGCTACGGGCGCAGCAGTAGAGTTAGGGCATATTCCAATAAGAGCAGAAGGAAGGCTATGTGTTTGTGGTAATACTGATTGCCTAGAGGCTTACGCTTGCGGTCACACGCTTATTGTTTTAGCGCAAGAAGAAAACGTGAATGTAGAAGAAGTTTTTTTGCCAACTAAAAACCATTCCCTTATTCAAAAACGAGAAGCCTTTGTGCGTGACTTAGCTTATGCTCTAGCAACAGCCGTTAATTTGTTTCAGCCAGATATTGCCCTTGTTGGGGGTGGTATACCACAAATGGAAGGGTTTCCCAAAGCTTTATTTCAAGATTTGTTTCTAGAGCACTTAAGAAAACCCATTCCTTACACAAGTATTCAGTTACGCTGGGCCAGCCTTGATTCAGAAGCAGCCTTATGGGGCGCAGTTGCCCTGCAGGAGAAAACATAATGAGCAAAAAAGACCACCTTAAAGCCTGCCTAAATAACGACGGCATTATAAGTGCAAGCGCGATGGATCAACGAGGTTCCCTAAAAAAAGCCCTTAAAAGTTACGGTCTAAACGCTAGCGATGAACTCATGGAACGCTTCAAAGTACAAGTAAGCCAAGTACTCAGCCAAGAAGCCAGCGCAATCTTACTAGACCCGCGCTACGGCATGCCAGCAGCACAAGCTCGAGCGCAAGGCTCAGCCCTGTTACTCTCTTATGAGCAAACAGGCTATGACGAAAGCCAAGCAGGTCGCTTACCGCGACTTGTTGATCATTTAAGTGTTAAACGTCTTAAGCACTTAGGGGCAGATGGCATTAAACTCATGGTTTACTATGACCCTTTTGAGCCAGCAGAAAACAATACTAAAAAGCATGCATTTGTAGAGCGTGTAGGTAGCGAGTGCCTAGCTGAAGACATTCCCTTCTTTTTAGAACCCATGTCTTACAACGAACGGGTAAGTGACCCATTAGAACTCGCCAAACTCAAACCCGAAGTGCTTAAACAAACCATACGAGAATTCTCAAAACCACAGTACGCAGTTGATGTACTCAAGCTCGAGTTTCCTTTAAATGTAAAACATGTTGCTGGCTTAGAAGCTGCTCAGGGTAATGAAACTGTGTACACTGAAAAAGAAGCGCAGGCACTTTTAATAGATGCTTGTAGTGAAGCAACGCTAGCTTTTGTATTTTTATCAGCAGGGGTAGATATGAAACAATTTGTTGAAAGTCTTAGGTTTGCAGGCAATGCAGGTGTGGCGTTTAACGGTGTGCTTTGTGGCAGAGCAACTTGGAAAGGTGGCGTGCAAGTCTTTGCAGACGCAGGTGAAGAAGCCTTAAGAGACTGGCTCGAGTCTGAAGGAATGCTTAACTTAAGAATGCTAAATAATGCCCTTAAAGATTCAGCGACACCTGTGAGTTTAACCTAAAGTCAAAATACGACTCACAAGCTATTGAGCCGGCATTGGCTTTGATTTTGGCTCCCTTAAAACAGTCTTGAGCCAGAAGAGTGGAGCGGTTATGAACAGTCTTGAGCCAGAAGAGTGGAGCGGTTATGAACAGAATAGCTATTCATAGATGATAGCTCTCGCTCAAAGCTGTTCAGGGAGCTTTCCCCTTTTAGGCTAGCTAAGCGCTAACCATTGTCTTTATTTCTTTATTCATAAAACGCTGACTAAAACTACGCAACCACAAACTAATAAAACGCTTTGCTGTTTGTTCGGTCATGCCAAACTTATCTTCAAGAAAAGGTGCAAGATCAAACATGTTTACCGTATCAGGGTTTTTTAAGACATCAAGAAACTCAAAAACGTCTTGCTTTAAAGCAGCATCTTCTAAAAGAAACGCAGGATTATACTTAGCTTCTAGATTTAACAGTTGTACTTCTCCCAATGCAGAACCTCCAAGCTATAGTTTGGCATATAAATCTAACGAAACTATCACATTAAGCTTTGCTACACTAAAGCCATGCAAAAAGTACTTATATGTAGACGAATACCCAGTTTAGGACTCGAGCTTTTAGAGCAAGCGGGGTTTGATTTAGATGTTTTTGATTCTGATCTTGCTATGCCTAAAGAAGCTTTACATAAAAAACTTAGTGAGGGTTCTTATGATGCGGTTCTTAGCACGCTCGCTGATAGGGTTGATAATGCTTTTCTTGACGCAGCAGGGGAGAGTCTAAAGATTGTTGCTAATTTTGCAGTTGGCTATAACAATATTGATCTTTCTGCTTGTACGCAACGCGGGGTTAAAGTTAGCAATACCCCGGGGGTGCTGTCAGAAGCCACTGCAGATCAGGCTTTTGCGTTGTTACTAGCTACTGCCAGACGTGTTACTGAAGGTCATGAGCTTGTTGCTTCGGGTAACTGGAAGGGTTGGGCACCCACGCAGCTGTTAGGCTTAGATGTTACAGGGAAAACCCTTGGTATTATTGGTATGGGGCGTATTGGTCAAGAGCTTGCTAAGCGCGCTAAAGGCTTTGATATGAGCATTTTGTATCACAATCGCTCTCGTGATGAAGAGGCCGAAAAAACGCTTGCTGCCAGCTTTGTTAGTCTAGATGAGCTTCTAGAGCAAAGTGACTTTATGTCAATCCATGTGCCTTTGAGTGATGAAACCCATCATTTACTCTGCTACGAGCAATTCAAAAAAATGAAGCCTAGTGCCATTGTTATTAATACGGCAAGAGGCCCCGTTATTCATGAAAAGGCTTTGGTTAAAGCGTTAAAAGAAAAATGGATTTGGGGTGCAGGGCTAGATGTATTTGAATTTGAACCGCAAGTCACTCAAGATTTACTTAGCATGCCTAATGTGGTTTTAGCGCCTCACTTAGGTTCAGCAACAGAGGGTACTAGAGACGCCATGATTCAGTTAGCAGCTACTGCGATTATTGAAGTGCTTAAAGGCAAAATACCAGAAAATCTGCTAAATTAAGACTTTCGTTAGTAGCTTGGGCTTTAATAACAGTATGGTGTTATCAGCTATTACGTTTACGGTTTTGCTTATTAGCACCATACTTCATAGGGTATTTGAAGATAAATCTTCGTCACCCCGTAAGTGGCAACGCTTGCAAGCAAAAGAGAATGAAGTTTTGCAAGAATTATTGCTGCGTTAAGCCTCCATTTGAGTAGGCGCAAGTGAAACTTGAGGTCTACCTGCTTTGGCACGGTAGAGTTCTTCTTCACTTAAAGTCATTAAATCCTGTAAGCTATAACCCGCTTCTAAACTACAAGAAATACCACTATCTAGCGTTATAAAAACATCATCTTGCTCAAGCTTAATAGGGGTGTCACTAATGCTTTGCAACAAGCGCGTGGTTACGTCAGCTGCTTGGTGAAAATCAGTATGAGGCATTAAGACGATAAAACTCTCGTCATTATAACGAGCAATAATATCGGTTTCTCTTAAGGCTTCTTTGAGTTTGTTACCACAGCTTTTAAAAACATGATCAACCATGACATCGGTATGACTTTTTCTAAGTTGCTTAAAATCATAACTATCTAAGCTTACTAACGAAACAGGGTAAGCATGCCGTGACGCTAATAAAAGTTCACGTTGAGCACTTTCTAAAAAGGCGCGTTTTGAGAGCAAGCCGGTTACCTCATCATGCCTGTTGGATTCCTGAAGGTCATTTTGCATGTTCTCTATAATCTGTATGCGCTGCGCATGCTGCCAGTTAATAATAGGTGCAATGACCATAGGTAAGGTAGAAGCTAAAATAAGGAGTTGCAAACGACTTAAGCTTGTTATGTCAAACAAGTAAAGCGATAAGGCTGAAATTAAGAAAGAAATACTAACAACACTCAAGGTACTGCGTAGTAAAGGAAGCCAAGGGTTCTTGTTTAAAGGTTCAGAGGAGCTTACAGCCATGTTCTCATAATGGCATAAGTCACGCTTCAAAGTAGAGAAAAATGTTATTCAAGCAACAAAAGAGGCTAACTCGAGCTTTCAGCAGCGTTATAAGCTAGCCAGTGTCCTTTCCAGTCGTAGTACGCCAAGGCATTAAATTTCTTTTTGTAGTCATAGTGAGATGCTTCATGATAAGCGTAACCAGGATAGTACAGACTCTTTTTATGCTTTTTGGCGTAAACAATAGATTGTAAAACCATAAAAATACCCAAACTGTTTTTAGGGTAGTCAGGGTCATAACATTGGTAAACACTCGAGCAGCTTGTCTGCCCTAAATCTAAGTAGCTTATGCCGATGAGTTTATTGTGGTCGTATAAGCATAGGCTTAGGCATTCGCAGGGAACATAGGCGGGTTCTTTTGATACAAAAACATGAATGTTTTCTGGAATGTTGCTGCTGAAGCGTTGCTTGTGCTTTTCAAATAAGATGT
The DNA here is from genome assembly GCA_964634665.1 of uncultured bacterium. Lineage (GTDB taxonomy): Bacteria > Deinococcota > Deinococci > Deinococcales > Trueperaceae > JAHEBB01. Next base: position 24,372 of record CAZWJZ010000005.1, read on the forward strand.
TAACGTCGTGATTAACAAAAGCTGGCACTAGGTTTACGCTTAGGTGTTGATTTTTTTTAAGAATGCGTTTATGGCTGCTCTGCAAAACAAAGTCATTTACCTTTATACGTAGGGGTAAAACGTTTTTGAAGCTTTCTTGACTGCTTTCTTGCACGCGACTGTAACGGTAGAAGTACTTACCAAAATGCCGCCAGCCTTCTGACCAGACTAAATCCATGTCTTTGGCGCTTACGCTACTGTGAAAGAAGTATTCGTTAATAAGGTTATTCATAGTAACTAAGTGCCTTTGTTATGAGTTGGTAGTAGTCTTTATTCCAATTTGGGTTTTTACTTATTTTCATGTGGTAATACTGCTTTTGCTCAATGAGACTTTGTTTTAACAAGGGGTGTCTTTGCCTAAGGAGAGTGGGGCCAAACTGTAAGGCGCTTGCTTCATCTAAACCATCATAACTTTTATCTTTGCAGTGCTTGCGAGTAAAGCTTAAGATGCTGTAAAGCCAGTGCCCTTGAATAAGTTGCTCATGGCTTAGCGCATAACTGTTGAGCGCCCATTTCCTTAAGCGTTCAGGTTTATCATTGGCTTGCAAAATGAGCTTTTTGGGTAAGCGCTCAGGGTAAGCAGAAAGTATTTTAATCATGCGCTCTGCACCCATGCCACAAATACTTAAGCTGTCAGCCTCATTTTTTCCTATAACAGCTAAACCGTCACCAAAACGCACATCAGCACTGAGTCCTTGAAGGCTTTCTTTTGAGCGTAGGTAAGGCGCATGGTGCTTCTCAACCGCAATGATTTTAGCTACCCGACCGGTTTCTAAGAGATACTTAGCAAGTAAGGCATGATCACTACCAATATCAATATGAGTTTGGCTAGAAATTTCGTTAGCAACGGCTTTTAAGCGCTCGCTAAGTATCATGTCTAAGGCACCCTCAGTAAGTCAGAGATTAAGGGCAGTCCTGATTTGTTTAAGATGATTCTCATTGTGCAAAGCAACTTTATCAAACTCATCTTTTAAAGTTCGCAACCCTGTTTCACTATGTACAAACGCTTTATTAGCCAAGCTTTCATAATGCGTTTTAGCCAACCTAATAACCATGTCACGCACAGCAGCATAAATCGCCTTATTGGCTGCCAAGTCAAGCTCTTTGTAATTGAGTTCTTTTGCCCATAAGTCTTGCTGAAAGCTCCAAATAACTTGTTTAGGTTCACTAATAACCCTACGGATTCGCTCATACAAAACCGTCTCAGCATCTGCCAGATGATGCAAGATTTCTTTAACACACCACTTATCAAGCGCATATGATTTGGCTAAATCAGCGTCCGCTAAGTCAAAAAAGCTAAGGGTTTCTTGCTTACTGCGTTTCAGTTCAGCTATTAAATTCATACACAAGAGTCTACCTTAAGAGACAAAGCAAAAGATGTATTGTAGCTCTGTTAAGCCAAATAAAGCTCTAAGGCATAGAAGCCATAGAAAACCAAACCCATTTAACTAACGTTAAACTAAAAATAGTCTCAGTAAACAAAAGAATACAAAAGCTCGAGCGTAAACTGTGAGCATGGAGCTTTATTTTGGCACAGGTGGCTACAGTAATGATGACTGGTTGGGTTTGCTTTATCCGCAGGGTACAAGTAGTACTAAATTTTTAGAGATTTATGCGCAGCATTTTAATGCCGTGGAGTTAAACAGTAGTTTTTACGCCATTCCGGGCCTTAAGGCATTTTCGGGCATGGTTACAAAAAGTAAAGCTAAGCTGCGGTTTTCAGTTAAAGCACATCAATCAATTACGCACAAGCGTGACGCTACAGAGGATACTTATCAAAGGCTTTTAGAGTCTCTTGAACCTTTGCGTGAAGTAGGAATGCTGGGGCCTATTTTGCTGCAGTTTCCGTATTCTTTTCACCGCACCCCTAATAACCGTCGTTACTTAAAGTCAGTGGTAGATAAGCTTGCGAGTGAGCGCTTAGTGATTGAGTTTAGGCATTGGTCTTGGGATAATGATGAGGTTCGTAATGCTTGCAAAGCTTTAGGTGTAAGCTTTGTTAGTGTAGATTACCCTGAGCTTAAAGGTTTACCGAAGCCGGGTTTGCATGTAACCAGCGATCTTGCTTATTTTCGTTTGCATGGTCGTAACGCAGCAAAATGGTGGGATGCAAAAGATGCAAGTGAACGCCATGATTACTGCTATACAGAAAATGAACTCAAGCCTTTTGTACTAAGCATGTTAGAGCAACAAGAACAGTTAAGCCAAGTTTATGTGATGATGCAAAATACCACCAAAGGGCATGCCTTACAAAACTTAAGAATGTTTAAAAGCTTGTTTGCTGAGCAAGGTCTTGAGGTAGATATTTTCTACTGATACTAAACTGATTTAATCGTGTCATAAGACTAAGTGAGTCAGAGCGTACTCCCCTAGGTCGGAATTATAAAGTCTTACGACATTTATAATTCAGCTTAGTATGATATTTGCAAAGTCACAAAAATGCAGGTCAACTTTAAAAGTTGACCTGCTGATCACTAACTAGAACGTATTTTAAGAATTCGCGTATAACGCCTTTTCAATAGCAGGAAGCTGCTTATTCATTAAGAACCTCGCGACACTCAGAACCGTCATATCACGCAATGCCAAAACAATAGACACATCATCATCTACCCGCTGCATAAGCAAAACCTTATCTTTATACTCGAGTAAAACACCATTTAGCTGGCTGGCCTTTAGTTTCTCACCTAAAATGCTGGCTGCTGACGTGAAGAACTTAAAATAACCTGCAAAGGTTGCAGGGTCATCTATTTCTTTACCTAAACTCAGTAAGCAGTCACCTTGAGCATTTACAAGCATAGTGCTTTCTATATCTTCTTTATCTAAGAAGGGTTTGAGTTGCGCTTCTAAAGCAGAGAAGGTACTGTCTTCATAAACAATCTGAGCTGCCTCTTGAACTGGACTACTCGAGTTACTGGCTTTGCTTTTACTCAAAATACCTTGAATGGTTGGAATTAAGTCTTTAGGGTTAAAAGGTTTTTTAATGACTTCTATAGCGCCTACATCTTTGGCTTGTTCTTGCACGCTGGTATTGACAATGCCTGATATAAGAATGACCGGAATATGGCTAAAGTTGTCATCGGCTTTAAGTACTTGGGTAAGTTCAAAGCCGTCCATGCCGGGCATGACAACATCAGCAATGATAAGTTCAGGTTTTTCTGTGGTAAGAAACTGCAAGGCTTGCTCAGCACTATCGGCTGAACGCACATCTAAATCTTGAGAATTTAAGATGCGCTCTAACGCCTTTCTAACACTTACACTATCATCAACAATAAGAATTTTTGACATGACTAATCTACTTTCTTTTGCGCTTTAGTAATAGGCTTAACTAATTTAAACTTACGTTTTGATTGAGTAATCATTTAAGAACCAATCTTTTCACGCATATGATCAAGCTCAATAGCTACTTTAAATAAGAGTTCTTTACTAGACTGCTTAATGGAATTAAACGCATCTAAACTAGGATCATTCGTCATGCGTTCAAAATAAAATTCGGTATCTTGAGTATCTTCAGATAAAAGAAAGATTTGAATAAGGGCTTGCTCTCCTGTGAACGCCTGTATTTCAGCATGCACCATTTCACCAGAGCGCAGCACCACTGTAGCCTCTTCATCTGCAATACGTAAATAAAGTTTGCCAGAGTGCCTATTTTGATTGAGAGACATCATAAGGTCAAACAAAGTTAAGACTTCAAGCGTGCCACTAATTTGAGGGCTTCTGGGTTGCATAATAGATTTAGGTAAGACGGGCTCTTCAATACTAGTTTTAATGCTTAGCAAAGCATTAACTATATGAAGCGGAGAAGCGCTACGATTTAAAACAAGATCATTTGCATCACTGAGACTAGACCCAGCATCTTCATCAAGTAAGACAAAGGCTGTGGCCGCTAAAGACTCATCACTACGAACAATCTCATAAAAATCAAGCCCAGCCATATCTAAAACATCTTTAGACGCAACAATAGCATCAGGCTTATCACGCTCAAGCATAGTGAGTGCATAAAAACCACCCTCTGCAAGCTGACAACTAATGTTTGCTCCTGCACAAACTTTACTAAGTTCGGCAGCCTGAGCAGGCTCTGAGATGACGAGTAAGACTTTCATAGATCCTTTGTGAGACCCTTCTCTGACCAGAATAAGGTTTAGCTTAAGTTTGAGCTGCTAGGCTTTTCACACCTTCAGAAAAGCCAGCAGCTTTTGTTTAAGAATGCACAGCTACGCAGTGACTGAGAAGCGCTTTAACTCTGCCACTAATTTACTTTCATCAATAGGTTTACTAAAGTAATTATTAGCACCAAGCTCGAGCGCTAAGTTGCGATGCTTATCACCTGCTCGAGTAGTCATAATAATAATCGGAATATCTTTACTGTCAGGGCGGCGACGTAGCTCTTCTAACAGCTCATAGCCGTTCATACGCGGCATTTCAAGATCACTTAAAACAACATCAAAATGCTTACCTGCTAAAAATAAATCAAGAGCATCTTGACCATCAGCTGCAGTGGTAACACTATAAGCAGAGCGGCTAAGCATTTTACTAATAACCCGCCTTACACTCACAGAGTCATCCACAAGTAAAATCTCTAGCTTCTGCTGATTCATAGTGACAGTACTAGTACGGCTTTGCGTAACCTTAATCTTAGCCAGTTCAGCCAGACCTGCTGGGTCTAACAAAATAACGACCTCACCTGTAGGCGCAATTGTAGCGTTCGAAACATGCTTAAGCTTCATTAAGACCGAATTAAGTTCACGCACAACAATCTCACTTAAACTCACATGCTCATCAACCTCAAATGCAAGCAATTGATTCTCAGCACGCATAATCACAATGTTATGCTCTTTAGACTCGAGTGCTTCAAAGCCAAACATTTTTCTTAAGCTAATAAGCTCGAGCTTTTCATTATTGTAAGGAAGGTAGGTTCTGTTGTTCTCTTGAAGGAGTTGCTCGCTTTTAAGGGTTTGCAGAGTTTCTATGTCATCTGAACTAAAGCCATACGTTTGCGCTGCAACTTTAACCATGAGTGCATCTGAAATGAGCAGGGTTAAGGGTAACTTAAGACTAAATTTAGAGCCAACACCCGCTTGGGTGCTTACATTAATTTCACCTTTGAGCTTCTTAACAGCGTCCGCTACGGCGTCCATACCTACACCACGACCTGCTGTAGTAGTTAAAGACTCAGCTGTGGAAAGACCAGCTAAGAAAATAAGCTGACAAGCTTCTTCGTCAGTTAAGGCATCTACTTGAGCTTGAGTTCTAAAGCCACGCTCAACCGCTTTTGCCTTGACACGTTCAACATTAATGCCTGCACCATCATCTTCAACTTCAATATAAACATGATTACCACGGTGATAAGCACGCAAACTAATAAGACCTTCAGCACTTTTATGTTTAGCTAAACGTTCTTCTTGCGCTTCAATACCGTGCGTGACAGAGTTACGCACCAAATGCAGTAAAGAATCAGTAACAGACTCAAGAACCGTATTATCAAGTTCTACATTTTCACCAAAGGTCTCAAGATGATAAGCCTTTTCATCCGTATTGCGTAACAAACGACGAAGCATGCCGTAAAGCTGCGAAATAGGCACCATACGCGCATTACTAATCTCATAGCGCAACTGACGAGATAAAAACTGCAACTTATCGGTATCAGTCTGCACATTTGACTGAAAGCTACTCAACCCATCTTGAATTTCACTAATATCATTAGACATCTCAGCAACACTTCGCGCCAAAATATTAAGATCGTTGTAGGTATCAAACTCGAGCTCATCAAAGACATCTTGTAAAGAGCTATTTATGCCGCGTTCAGTTGCGTGAGGCGTCTTATGATTAGCGATTGTTTGTGCTGTATTTTGCGAACTAAGTTGCGGGTTTAAGTACTGCTCTTCAAACTCACTCACCGTTTTTAACATACGGTTTTTACTGCTTTCCATAATTTCAGTGAGCGAAGCTAAGTTTTCAAGCTGAGCATTCATGCGGTTACGCAAGGTAATAACTTCACCTGCTAAATCCATAAGATTATCTAGCTTGTCTGCACTAACACGAACAATTGAAGTTGACTTTTTGCTTTCAACAATTTCCTTATCTTCAACTTTACTAGCAACCTTAGGCTCTTCAAGCAGCTGTGATTTTAATTCTGGTAAATAAGCCAAAAGCTGCTCTTGCACATTAGTCATAAGCTCATCAAGATCAAGAGACTGACCTTCAGCTAGCTCTAACATGCTAGCTAGAACATGATTACCTTCTTTAAAAAGATCAATCCGAGCCTGATCAAGCTCTTGACCTTCTTCCGTCACTTGCCTACTTAAACGCTCAAGATCAGCAGCAAAATGACCCAACAGGTTAAGCTCAACCATGTAACCAGCACCCTTAAGCGTATGCATAGCCCTAAAAACCGTATGCAAACTCTCAGTGTCACTCAAGTCAAGCTCTAAAGCCTTTAAAGCCTCATTAGCAAGATCAATATTTTCACGAACCTCAGGCGCAAAGTACTCCCAAACATCCTGATTTTGACTTACAAACTCCATCAGTAAATCAGCTGTTTTAGAACGAACCTGCTCAGGCTCGAGTGCCTGCTTTGCAAAGTCAATACCAACTAACTTAGCTAGTTTCTCTTCAACAGCGTAAAGCGCAGCTTCGAGATTCACTTGCTTACCTTGAGCCGTATCAAGCATTAAACTCATAACGCGATTGCCATCAGACAGACCCGAAAGAATCTCATCATTAAGCTCGAGCTCTCCGTCGCGTACTTTAACCATGAGATCTTCAAGCTTATGTGCAAGATCACCAAGCTCATTAAACTCAACCATATAGGCCGCACCTTTTAAAGTGTGCGTTGCCCTAAACAAAGTCGTAATGACATTGTCACTACTACCACTTTGCTTATTGTCATCAAGCGCCATATAAATAGCTTCTATGTTCTCTTCAGCTTCAGGCGCAAAAAATGACCAGTCTTCTTGATGCTCTTTAAAGTACTGCCTTAAGCTCTCAGTTACGCTCGAGCTTTGCTTTTGAACTTTGCTGGCTTGTTTGTCAGCGAATAATTCAGGATAGTCACGAATAAGCGAAGCTAAATGATTAGCGCCCCCTAGCGCTACAAATTGATGACCCACTTGGCCTTCTTGACCGGTGGCTGCAATTTGCTCTAAACCTGAAGATAAACAAACAGATGCGCTCTCTAGCAGGGTATGAATGTCAGGAAGTTGCTCATTAGAAAAACGATCACTTTTATCAAGAAATCTTTCCATGACTTCACTTAGTTTAGAGATTTGCTCAAAGCCGTAAAGGGCAGCTGTACCTCGTAAGCGGTGAGACACAACTTTTAAACTTTTTAGAGACTCAACACTATCTAGGCTATGTAAAGCGCCTTCAAAACTACCAAGCGCATCCCAAGCATCAAGCAAGAAGCTTTCTAAAAGTTCAGGATTATGTGGACTGGCTTGCATAGGTATCAATCCAAACGAAAACGCTCTAAGCTAGTAGAAAGCTTCTCAGCAAGGCGTTTGAGTTGCTGAGCGGCTTCTTGACCTTGGGTCACATTATGCTGCGAAGATTGCGTAATTCTGTCCATAATCGCAATTGCTTTATCAACCTGACCAACGCGCTCAACCTGAACGCCCGTAACTTTTGAAATATTCTGTGCCAGCCTAGCAGACTGCCTTGAAATAACTGCAATCTCTTCAAGCTGCACCCCAGCAGAACTGGCAACTTCATAGCCCTGTTCAGCTTTTTTAGAACTCTTAGCGACTTGAACAGTAGCTGCATTAATATCTTTACGTACCTCAGCAATGAGCGTATTAATCTGCTTACTCGAGTTTGCAGATTCTTCAGCTAAGCGTCTAACTTCATCTGCCACGGTTGCAAAGCGAGCACCAGCTTCACCTGCACCAGCTGCTTCTAAAGCTGCACTTAAAGCTAACAAGTTAATCTGTGAAGAAATATGAGATACAGAAGAAGCAACATCAGAAATGGCATTAGATCTTTGCTTAAGCGAAGCAATATGCCCAGCAACAGACGAGATTTCTTCACGAATACCTTGTATACCTGTTAGAGTGCTGTCCACAGCCTCTTTACCTTTTTGAGAGGCCCGTAGGGTAAGAACAGCTGCTTTTGCAGAAGCATTCGCCTGATTTGTCATGTTTTGAATAGAACTACTAACCTGAGAAACCCGTTCACGAGTCTTTGCAGAAACCATAGCTTGCTGCTTAGAGCTCTTAACAATAACTTTGGTGGTTTCAGTCATAACGTCAGAACCAACCGATACAGAATTTGCTGAAGCTTTAATATCTGTAAGAAGCTCCACAAGGTTATCAACCATCAAATTAATGGCGTCAATAACATTACCCAAGATGTCATTACTAACTTCCCCACGTTTGGTGAAATCACCACTAGCAATATTCATAGCAACATCAAGAAATTTCTCGATATTAGCCTGAAGGCTTTCAATATCAAGCTCATTCTGAACAATGGTTATGGGCTTAGCCAAACGTGCTGCAGGTAGTTCTGGCAAGTCAAAATCATCCACCAAGAATTCAGCTACTTCAAAAGAACTAGCCTTAGTTTCCTGACCTGTACTTTTAGCAATTAAAAAACTAGCTGACTCATTTGCTGCATTCTGACCCACCTCTTGACTCGTATGCTGCATATCTTCAAAAGACGTCATACTAGAAAAATCAACATCATCATCCGTAAAGACATCAGCATCCCTTGCAGGCATAGACTCGAGTTCTGACATGGTAGGCATAGACACAGGCTCGAGTGTGTCTTCTTGGGGGCTGCGTTTAAACAAGCTTGCAAAGAAGCTTTTTCGTTTGGGTTTGCTGGGCGAGTCTAGTGACTCGACAGCCGTCACACCAATGCTTTTGGCGTTAACTAGGTTTTGTTCAAGGTTTTTCATTAAGCGATCCTGAAGCGTTCTAAGCTTTGGGCTAGTTTCTCTGCGAGTTCTTGTAGGTTTTGTGCAACATCACGACCTTTTTCAACACTTGTTTGTGACGCTTCTGCAATACCTGCAATGCTCATAACTTTGTTACCTACTTGCTCCACACCTTCTACCTGTGCTTGCGTGGCTTGCGAAATGAGTTGTGCTAGTTGAGCGGAACGCTGAGAAATATCACCAATCTCTTTGAGTCTTTGACCTGCTTCAGCGGCAACTCGGTAACCGGTTTCCACTTCGCGCGTTCCGTCTTCTACACTTACAACTACCTCTTGAACCTCAGCCTGAACGTTTTTAATAAGACCTGCGATACGCTCAGTTGCTTTAGCAGAGTCATCTGCTAGTTTACGAACCTCATCCGCAACGATGGCAAAACGACGACCAGCTTCACCTGCACCTGACGCCTCAATAGCAGCGTTAAGTGCCAGCAAGTTGGTTTGTCTTGAAATACCTGAAATGGTATCTACAATTTCTGAAATTTCTAGTGAGCGATCACCTAAACTCTTAATACGTTTAGAGATTGACTGCACCTCACGTCTAATGTTTTGCATACCTCCAAGTGTGTTGGTCACAGCCTCTTGGCCTTGTTCAGAAGCTAAGAAGGCTTGTTGAGATGCTTCTGCCGAGGTTTGAGCATTGACAGCCATTTCTCTAATTGACTTGGTTACTTCTGCGACTTCTTGCGTGGCTTGTTGGGCTTCTTGAGATTGTTGAATAGTACTTTGAGTAATAACTTCGGTTGTTTGAATCATTTCTTGTGAACCACGGTTTACTGAAAGGGCTGCGATTTGTACGTCTTGAAGAAGATAAGCAACCTCTTCAACCATTAGGTTAATAGCGTCAATAACGTTACCAAGTACATCTTCTGAAACGTTACCGCGTTGGGTTAAATCACCGTTCGCAATGTCCATCGCAACATCAAGAAAGTCACCAACGTTGGCTTGTAACGCTTCACGTTGTGCGCGTTCGCGGTCACGCTCTTCTTCAGTAGTAACAATGCCACGTAATCGTAGAATGGCGGTGTTAAACGATTGCGCAAGATAACCGACTTCATCATTACTTTGAACATTTGCAAGTTTACTTAAGTCACCACTTGCCACACGATTTGAAAGGCTAGCTAGCTGCTTAATAGGCTTACTAATACTCTTAGCAATTTCAACTGCAATTAAAATAGCAAGTAGAATGGTTGCAAGACCTACACCAGCATTTGCTATAAGAATAGGATTAAGGCTGCTATAAGCCTCTGAGGCTTTAACACGAATGAAAAGTCTCCAGTCAAGATTAGAAACGGCTGACATGAGTTGGCTAAGGAACGCACCAGTATTAGCTGAGTTTGAGATCTCAGCTATGCGATCAGTAATGCTAATATGACTAAATAGAGTATTTTCACCTTGATCATCTGGGTTAGTAGTAACACCTGAGGAAGTATTTAAAAAGATCTGCTTAAGATCAGGAGCTAAATTGTTGTTAACTTCACCTAAGCGTAAACCAGGGTCAACAAGGGTGTTAGCTTCTGAATTAATGAGTACAGCGTAACCCGTTCCACTAAATTTAAAGTCTTCAATGTGCTTAGCAAGAACACTAAGGCTGACAGTTGCGTCAACAATACCAACAATATTACCGTTAGTATCTCTAATAGGCATAGCAATATCAACAGCCTCTGAATCAAGGATTGCGTCGTACTGTGGTTGTGAAATAAAGACTGCACCTTCGCCATTATTCCAAGCAGCCTGCCACCAGTTTTGCCTAGCTTTATAGTATTCAGGTACCCTTTTGGAAGCTGCAACTACGGCACCATATTTGTCAGTAATAACAATCTGACCGTACTCAGCAAAGTTATTAGCAAGCATCGCTAAATCTCTGGCTGCTGCATTGTTTTGCTTAGAAATAATTTGTTGAATTACAGGATCACTATCGTTAAAAGTAATCCAACGTTCATGTTGGGCTTCAAGTTGTGCTGTGATAGCCGTTTCACTTAGAGGATTGCCTTCACTATCAACATAACTGTCTAAGTGACTAGTAGCCAGCTCAATAATAGTGTTTGTAGAAGTTGCGCTATAAAGAGGCTGAGCTACCTCAACGAAGAAAGCAGTAACCAAGTCAGCAAGAAGCTCAGTTTGTGTGAAGGTTGCCTCGTTAATAGTTGTTGTCAAAGCTCTACGTGATAGAAAAGAACTGGTAAAACTAGTAGCTGCTAGAGAAAAAATAAGTAGACCAATAAATGCCGTAACAATTTTACCAGCAATACCGCCCCGAACAACTATGGCTTCTTCTTTAAAACTGTCAGACTCGGTCTCTGTGAGATTAGTATTAAGCTCTGACACATTACTATAATCTGAAATGATTTCAAGATCACTTGCAATAAATTTATCATTGTAAGCAGAGGAATCCACCAAACTATTTAAGGGTTCTTCGGGTTGCCTAAACAAGCTTGTAAAAAAACCTTTTTTTGCAACAGACTTAAGCTGCTGTTGATCAAAATCACCTAAAGATAATGGAGCATTTTCATCTATCAAATCCTCTAAAGAACTCGCTGATGCTAAATCAAAACCATGATTTTCATAATCATCAAAAACAATCTCTTCACGAGAAGCAATTTCTGCAATTTCATTTTTTACTAACTCTAAATGATTATCATTATTAAGATCATCTAGAGATCCTATTTTACCACTGATATCTGACATATATACTCCTGATAATTAAGTTTTCTAAACAACAACGAGGGCTTCCTCGGCAAGATCAATAAGACTTAGCGCATCAATAAGATGATAGTTCTGCTCACCATGCTTAATTACAGCGCTAACAAAAGAGCCAAAAGGGGCACTAACAGACGCTTCTTTAGATTTCGCTAAAGGAAAAAAGCCAACCACCCTTTCAAAGCTAAAAGCCATCATTCTATTCTGATGTCCAAGCAAAACAGCTAAGCTTGCTTTTACAGGCTCGAGTTTTAATAACTGCTGACTATTCATTAAGGGCAAAATGTTACCCTCAACCGCAATAAGTCCTAAGAAGTCTTTTTGGGTGCGAGGGACTTGGGTTAGTTGATTTAACTCAATAATCTGCTTGACATATTTTCCTTCGATTGCAAAAAAGTTATTGCCTAAAGAAAAATAAAAAGCAGTTTGCTTTTCGGTCTGAGCGCTCATTGTGCTATTAAAGTTGTGAGTTGACAGCAGCAAGAATGCTTTGAGGTGTAAAGGGTTTGGTTACGTAGTCACTTGCACCTTGGCGTTTACCCCATTTAATATCGGTTTCTTCACTTTTTGAAGTAACCAAAATAACAGGAATGTTCTTGGTGCTAGGGTCACGCTTTAAAGCTCTAAGAACCTCATAGCCATTTCTTTCAGGCATAACAACATCTAGTAAGATGAGATCAGGCGGATCGGTAGCAATATGCATTTCAACATTGCTACTATCAAGAAAGCTTGTGACCTGATGACTACCAGAACTAAGAATGGTAGACAGCATATCTAGAGTTGCTTTAGAGTCGTCAATAATAGTTATTTTTGCCATGACTAAATACCTTTCTGCAAAGCAGATGACGACGGAAGTTTTAAGTTGAGACAGACGAAACTTAGATTTCAATTTCAAGTTTAGGGCTAAAATACTTACAAAAAACTTATTTTAGCTATAAACAAAGCTTTTTTCCTTTAAGATGTAAGCGGTTTAACACTAATGACTAGAAATTTGGCTCTACAAACACGAAAAAGCTACTCTAAGCCTGAAAAATCAGATTTCTGTAAGAAGAAAAAGCCTATTTTAAGCAGGAAAGCTGAACCAAACGTCAGCTTTCGTGGAAATCAAATCAGATAACCACGAGTGCAAGCTAACTTTCCTTACGTCATCATGAAAAGCACTCAAAATGTACGACGCACGGAAAGAGACAGCCACGCGACGAGACATACAAAGGAGTATTAGTTATGGAAGGCTTTTTAAGCTCGAGCTATTCGTAGGGCCTTGTTGCTCTTTCTCATGGAAATACTTAGGAGACTAAGTTCAGACTTCCTCAGTCTTTATCGATGAAATCAGTTTAAGTATCTCTAGGGTGAACTTGCATTTTGCAAATTCACCCTGGCAGGGCAAGTGTTATGAAGTGCCGAGCGAAGCGTACGGATAAACCCATTTGGTATTTTGCAAAGCTTTTATGAACTAACCTAGTATAATACCAATTTGCTTGAATAATGTCATAGTATCAATCTGTTGGAGGGTACGCTCTCACGAGCGGATTTAAGTCACTATTGTGACATTAAATCGGCACTTTGGTATAAGGTAGCTAAAACTAAAGAAAAAGGATGATGGTGTAATACCATCATCCTTTATTAAATTTAGGCTTAGACTAATTTGCTAGTACTGAATTAATTAGACGTGGATAGCGAAAGCACCGTATCATAAGCAGTTTTAAGGGCTGAATCACTGCCTAAGTCAACAAGCGCTTCACCCTGAACAGAACTTGATTCTGGGCGTTCTATAGCTTGGAAGAAGTCAAAGCTACCATCTTCATTTATGGTTGCTTTACCTGCAGATACACCATCTACAATAATTTCTATTTCTTGACCAGGTTCTGCGCCTTCACCTTCTAAGTTAATAAAGTTAGGACGGCGTGTATCTATGGCTTGAATATCTGGTGTGACGCCTTCGTTGTTAATGCTTTGTCTACTAGGCGTGAGCCACTCAAAATTAAGAAGTACAAGCTGACCACCATTACTTAACGGGCTAACAGTTTGACCAACACCCTTACCAAAAGTTTCTTCGCCAATAACTAAAGCGCGACCATTATCTTGCAGTGCACCTGCCACAATTTCAGAGGCTGAGGCTGAATTTTGATTAACAAGTACAACCATAGGTAAGTCAAAATAAGCAGGATCAGCAGATGCAAGTCTTTGAGTTACACCACGAGCACGCTGAAACACAATATCGCCCTCGCTTAAAAATTCATCGGCTACCAAAATACCTTGGTTTAACAACCCCCCCCCATTATCTCTTAAGTCAAGAATGAGCGAGGTTGCACCTTGAGCTTCTAAAGCGCTTAGTTGTTCAGTGAGTTGATCATAAACTCTTTGATTTGCAAAGGTACTTATGCTTATGTAACCCACATTGTTCTCTAAGAGGGTGGACTCAACAGAAATGATTTCGATGGTGCCACGAACAATATTAAATTCAACAAAATTATCTTCGCCTGCGCGTTGCATTTTTAGGTTAACAATTGAGCCTTCTGGACCACGCACCAAATCAACAACGTCATTAATTTCCATATCTTCGACATTAATGCCATCTACTTCAATAAAAATGTCACCACGTTCTATACCACCATTAGCAGCAGGGCTACCCTTATAGACATTAATAATCTCAATGAGCGTGTTATCTTTACGATTTCTGGCTGAGAGGGTTGCACCTATACCACCAAAACTACCAGAGCGATCTTCACGCTCACGATCAGCTGACTTTGGCTCTAAGTAATTTGTGTAAGGGTCATCTAGAGCTGCTAACATGCCTTCAATTGCGCCTTTAATGACAACTTCATTATCAATATCATCAAGATAGTCATTTTGGAGCGCCCCGAAGGTTTCCATAAAAGACTGCCCTGACGGGCTTGCCAAGAAGGTGTCTACACTATTTCTAGAAAGCTGCGCATAGACAATGCCAATGAGCAGAGCAATAGCAAAGACAGTGCTAATAATTAGGTTTTTCTTCATGGAACCTCCGTGCTTGTTTGCTGGGTTAAATACGCTTAACAAAGACCCTATAAAACAAAGTAATGCTAAGTCTAGCATTAGCTTATGAAAGGGAACGTGGTCTTTATTAATATATTCTTAAGAACTCAGGTTATTACAGCTCTTAAAAGCACTTATCCAATGATTTTGTATTAAGTAACTCCAAATAAACAATTCAAGCTAATAAAAACGAATTTCCTCAGTTAATAATACCATTTCCGTTTAGTTATTTAAGGAACTAAACGCAGTCTTGGACTGTTGAAACCAATAGCAAGTCCGCTTGCAGCGTATAAAT
>CAZWJZ010000006.1:0-2277 GCA_964634665.1 uncultured bacterium
CGCTTCTAGAGAAGTTACCCTATTCTTTGAACGCCGTGCTGTTCCATTCATAACCACTTCGCTCAAACAGCCTTGAGCCAGAGGCATGATAGGACTCGCTTCTAGTGAAGTTACCCTAGTCTTTGATTGCTCAGTATTGACCTTCATAGCCGCTACGCTCCTGTGGTTCAGGACTGTTCTTGGCTAAAGGCTTTTAAGCGAGTGTCACGAAGTACCGAGCGAAGCCTACGAATAGATCCATTCAGTATTTTGCAAACTTTTTATGGAGTAAATTAATAGCAGAAAGTGAAATAGGTTTGATTTTACGATGGCAGAGCGCCATGACAAAAGCTAGTCTTACTTTTATCATGGAAATGCTTTAGCTATTGACCCTTATAGCAGCACATGATACCGTATGCAGGATTATTAAGACTGCTGCATAATCATGCAGTAATTAAACTTATGAAAACCCAGATTAATCAAACACAACGACGATAGTCAAACGCCTAGTAAGTTAAGGCTAAACTAAGCACTAGTGCAGGCAGCGCTATGCGTACATAAGATTTAGAAGTACAAAAGGAGCAGAGTATGATGGCAGCACAACCAGAGCAAACATCACCCCAAACACCACCTCAACACGCTTATGAAGCTGCCAGACTACGCTGGGCAGCGCTGAAAGACACCGCGCAGCTTGTTGAGCTTTATAACAAAGCAAGAGAAGAAAAAAACGAAACGAATAGCACTATGCAAGATTGGCTCGAGCGGGGTGGAGGACTTATTTTAGAAGATGAGACGGGCCAAATGCTCTGCGCCATTCGTTGGTGTGAAGAAGGCGAAGGCTGGCGTGTTGATCGTATAGCGACACTACCAGAAGAGCGTGGTAGAAGCTACGGTCGCTGGCTCATGACCAAAGTAGAAGCCCTTGCGATTCGCAATAACATTCCGACGTTAACGCTTAGTCTTAACGAAGTAAGAGAAGACTTACTGCACTACTACCAAAGAATGGGCTACCAAATACTGGAGCAAGACTCAAGCGAAGTAACGCTAAGCAAACGTGTGGGTGGTGTTTGGCAGTACAAACGCAGTGAATAAAAGGGTCTAAGCAACTTCAAGGTGTGCTAACACTCGAGCTATTTCTTGAATTAAGTCAGTTGCTATAAGACCATTGGCAAATTGCTGTGCTGCTCTTTCGCCAGCTAACCCGTGAATGTACACTGCAAGTGCTACCTGACCTGGTAAGTCGTCTCCTATAGCTATAAGGCTAGCAATGAGACCTGCAAGAACATCACCTGTTCCAGCGGTTGCCATGCCCGCATGGCCTCTGGTGCTTACAAAGCTAAGGCCAAATGGTTTTGTAATAATGGTAGTTGCACCTTTTAATACAACTACCGCATTTGTTTTTTGAGCTAAGTCTTTAGCGGCACTAATAGGGTCAAGGTTAATTTGTTCAGAGGAGCAATTTAATAGCTTAGCGGCTTCACCTGCATGCGGTGTTAGTACACAACGACCATGTGTTTTAACGGCCTCAAACCATGCTTCTGAAGGAAGCAGTGCACCCGCATCTAAAACGCTTGCGGCTGAGCTTTGCATAATCAATTTAGGAATGAATGCTTGAACTTCTCCAACCAAACCAGGACCAATAACACGAACCTGCGCATGCCCCTCAGAGATGCTAGCTAGATCCTCTAAAAAAGAATCAGCTTGCCAAGACTTAAAGATAAGCTCAGGCCAGCTGTTAGCCAAGCGACCTTCAGCTAACAAAGTGACTAAGCCAGCACCCCCACGTAAAGCAGCTCGAGCTGCAAGCTCTGCTGCGCCAAGATAAGCTTTTGCGCCTCCAACAATAAGCACGGTACCTGCACTATACTTATGAGCAGTTTTAGCTCGTGAAGGCATATGTGTTTGCAAATAAGCATCATCTAACAAAATAAGATCAGATAGGCCTTCTAGTAAAGAATTAGGCAGACCAATATCAGCAACTTCCCAGTCACCAAAAGCAGCTCGAGCTGGGTAAAATGCACTTGCAATTTTAGGCCCAACTAACTGAAGGGTTTTGCTAGCCTGAATATAGTGCACAGGTAGCTTTGCAGCGTCAGAAAAAACACCAGAAGGAATATCAATGCTCAAAACAGCTTTTTTTGCAGCATTAACTACGCTCACTATTTGAGCTAAATCAGCTGATAAAGGTCGAGATAAGCCACTACCAAAAATGGCGTCAATAACAAGATCAGCAGCGTCTAAATAAGCTTCTACAGTCGTGACGCTTAGCTGTAACGGTTTTAGCTTACTTAATAAGGC
>CAZWJZ010000006.1:2287-38798 GCA_964634665.1 uncultured bacterium
GATATCCGTTTCAGAATCAGCAAGCTCGAGTACGCTAAGCTTAATGCCAGCCTCTACTAAGTAGCGTGCAGCCACGTAGCCATCGCCACCATTATTGCCTTTACCACACAAGACCAGGATGTGCTTTGCCTGCGGCCAGTGCTTTTGGGCATAGTCAGCAACTTTTTGCCCTGCACGCTCCATAAGTAACTGCGCAGGAATACCTGCTTTAATAGCATTTTGGTCAGCTTGACGCATTTGGCTAGCGCTAAAAAGATACATACACTTAGTCTACAGTGCCTACATGAACCACAGCGAAATACAGCCTAGCTTTAGAGGATTTGTGAGCGTTACACTAACACTATGAATAGTTCAGAGAGAAATTTAGTTGTCATCTTTTTGTGTGTTGTGTTGAGTGCTTGTGCACCGGTAACAGAGCAAGTACAAAGCCTAACGACAGGTATTTTAAAGTCAATCAGTGGCGAACAAAGCGTCAGTTTTCGCTCTACAGCTTGGGATGTCGTGCTGATACTAAGTAAAGAAGCGTTTAATATTCAACCAAGCAACTAAGTAACAACAGCTTCAGCTAAACCCGCAAGCTTTAAGTCACTAAGACCCGCTTGAAACGCAGCCAAAGAAAAACTCGAGCTGTCTATACGCCAGTCAGTTTCTTTTTTCTGATTAAACCAAATGACAGCCTTCAGTCTCGGAAAACGTGTTGATGCAAACATTTCATTAATCCATGCCGCTTTGTCGCCACCCACTTCTGTACTAGCAGTTTCAGTTATCCAGATGTCCTGCGAGCCTAACAAAGCTACCCGCTCATAAGCATCTTTAAAGACCTCATCAAAACTCTGCCATGAACTCCAAGTTTGACTTGAACCCCAGTTATAGCCATCTAAAGCCAAAATATCAACATAATCAGAACTAGGATAATAAAGCTCGAGTTTGTTTTCAGCAGTGTTTGGAACATCTGTAATATTGGGTGACCAAACCCACTTAACATTCGTTGCGCCTTGCAATTGAAAAACACTATGCATATGCTGCCATGCCAATTTTAACTTGTCAGTTTGCCCATGCCAAAA
This sequence comes from uncultured bacterium, assembly GCA_964634665.1. Taxonomy (GTDB): domain Bacteria; phylum Deinococcota; class Deinococci; order Deinococcales; family Trueperaceae; genus JAHEBB01. Next base: position 3,352 of record CAZWJZ010000006.1, read on the forward strand.
GGTCCAATTGCCATTCATTTCAGGAAAAGGTCGCAAATAAATAGCTTTTTGAAAAGCCCGCATGCCTTGCGCCCAGCTTATAAGGTAAGTATCAAAACGACCCGCCACAATGTCATCCAAATCAATATGATTAGGCTCCCAAGTAATGAGTGCTGTTCTGCCCTTCGTGCTTGCCTTAGCTAGCAAACTGGCATCCCAAGCATGCTCAAAACTCATAAACCAATGCACAATACTCAACTTAGTGTTTAGACGCAGCTCGAGTTCTTCAAAGGGCGCCATGCCTTGCCAGACACCCCCAAAGGTAAAGGCACCAAAAATAAAGCCTTGCGTAGGTGTTGGCTGAGTTAGAAGAGGACTTGGTTCAGTATCAAAGTCAAGCAAAATACTGTCACTTGGTGGTTTGAGTGTCGAAATAACCTTACCATGACGAGTTATTTCAATGGCTACGCCACGCGCGACCAAATCAAAATAATGCCCCGGCTTTTTGTAAAACTCAGTTGCAGTGACCCGCATGCTGACATCCTTTCAGCTAAGTCTAGTTAGCAATATAAAGACAGTAACTCGAGCTTTTTTCAGGGCGGCATGAAGTTTTTCATAAAAGCATGCATTGTTGAAACTATTTTGAGAATGACTACTCTGTTGTTTCTGACTCACTCAGCACAATACGAGACTTATAGCGATTTTCACCACTGTGCCACCTAAGCATATTATCTTCAAAAGCATTAACTTTGTAACAGCTTTCTTGTGCACTTGGAGGCCACACCGAACAGTACCAAGCATCTTCACGAATGCGCCAAGTCTCCCAACTGATAGGACTATTTCCTTCCTGATAATGCGTACGACATAAGAAGAAACTGCTTCAAGAAGCATTTCCACGATTTAGCTGCGAAGCAGTCAATGCTGTGACCTTGAGTCATTAAAACAATGCTACTCAGCGAACGTCTTAAGGTTTATCCTGAAACTGCTAAAGGTTGTTACAATAGGTCTTAAAGATTCAGTGAACCGTCTTATAAAAGACCCTAAAAAAAGAGCAGCGTGACTTAAACTTAGGCCGCGCTGCTCTAGAGATTTTTTTGATGCTTAAGCTAAGATTTCATCAATCTTAGCGATTTGCTCTGCACTTACTTCGATATCGGCAGCTTTAACATTATCTTCTAACTGACTTAATTTGGTTGCGCCCGTAATAACACTCGAGACACCTTTTTGCCTTAAAACCCAAGCAAGGGCAAGTTGCGCTCTTGTTACACCTAAGTCATCAGCAATGCCTTTAAGGTTTTTGACTTTAGTTGCATTTGCTTCAGTCATAAAGCGCTCAGCTGTATTTTCATACTGCGCAAAACGACTATCTTCAGGAACACCAGCATCATACTTACCTGTAAGCATGCCTTGCGCTAAGGGGCTCCAGACTACCAAGCCAATGCCTTTAGGTTCAGTTACAGGCAAAATTTCAGTTTCAACACGCTCACGGTAAAGCATGCTGTACTGAGGCTGCTCAGTAACAGGTGCAACCAAACCACTCGCTTTAGCATAAGCATGCGCCTCAGCAATTTTCACAGCTGGCCATTCAGAAGTACCCCAGTAATGAGCGCGACCACTACGCACTACATCACTAAACGCCTCAACAATTTCTTCTAACGGTGTATTAGGGTCAAAACGATGCGCAAAGAATATATCAACATGATCTGTCTGCATGCGATCTAAAGATAAATCAATACTTTCAAGCACATGCTTACGGCTAAGACCTGTATCATTCACGTTATCCGTCATGGGCCAAAACACCTTGGTTGATAACACCAAGTGATGACGCTGAACACCAATCGCTTGATAAGTTTCAGCCATGAATTTTTCAGCTTCACCTTTAGCGTAAATATTAGAATTATCAAAAAAGTTAACACCAAACTCTAAAGCTTTTTCAACAATGCCCTGAATAAGCTTTTTCTCTTGAATATCGCCACCATAAGTAAGCCAAGCACCTAAACTCACTTCACTAACCTTCATGCCTGTATTACCTAATCTACGGTATTTCATAAATTGCCTCCAAACCTGACTCTAACGCCAAAAGTATAAAAAGGTAAGTTGGCTAGCGTACGCTTCTAGGCAATATAAAGAAGGCCCCTTATAGTTTCCTGCTAAAACATCAGAAGCATTTAAACTCAAGCAATCCTCTAACACTCGAGCTTAAAGGCAAATGAGGATTACGAGAGGAAATGCTTACTTTTTATATTAAAGGCGTGGTAGAGACTTCCTGCTACACCTTTAATGCTAGTTTATTTACGCTTTTAACAGCCAGCTACGGTTTCTTCAACCAGCCAGTCAACCACGGCTTTGGTGCTGCCTGTTTCTTCGTATATGGCGAGTTGTCTGTCGGCACTGGTGCCACGTTGTAAAATGACGAGAGCGTGTTCTACTTCTTTTCTTGAGCCTAGTTCATCCATTTCTTCACTAATGAATTCTAAGAGTTCTTTGATTAGGTCACGTGCCGGTAAAGATTGTTCACGACCAAAGTCGAGTAAGGTGCCGTCTAACCCGTGTCTCATGGCGTTCCATTTGTTTTCATCTAACAAGATATTAGGGTATTGCCTAAAGCGAATGTTATCAACGCGCATTTTGTAGTGCTTTAAGACTAAAGCTTGAAAGAGTGCAGCACAACAAATAGCATCATCAATACTGGTACAAAGGTCACATAAGCGAAACTCTAAGGTTGGGTAACTATGGTGCGGTCTAATATCCCAATATATTTTTGATGTATTAGGAATAGAGCCTGTTTTAACAAGGACATTAACAAGCTTATTGTATTCAGCTCGGCTATCTAAATAAGGAGGAAAGCCAGTGCGTGGCAAAAACTTAAAAAGCGCACTACGGTAACTCTTCAAGCCGGTATTTCGCCCCTCCCAAAAAGGACTCGAGGTTGAGAGTGCCAAAATATGCGGAATAAAGTACTTAACCGTATTCATGGTATCAATGGCTAACTCTTCATCATCAATACCAATATGAACATGCATGCCAAAGGTAAGCATTTGCCTAGCAATATCTTGCATATCTTGCAGTAAGCCTTGGTAACGCTCATAAGGCGTTATTTCTTGAGAATTCCAGTGGGAAATGGGATGCGTGCCAGCCGCCGCAATATGCGCACCCTGATCTTTCGCCATTTCACTAACCGTGCGCCGTAAATTCGCTAAATCTTTTCTGACATCTTGAATATGCAAATGAGGTTTTGTGCCAATCTCAACAATACTCTGATGCATTTCTGGCTTGACATCTATTTGCTGCAAGATGATGCGGTCATGCTTTAAAAGCTGAGTAATAAAACTCTTTAACTCACGGGTTTCAGGATCAATAATCTGATACTCTTCTTCAACCCCAATGCTAAAATCAGGCCGTTTAACTGCGCTCATGACAGGCCTAGATTGCTTGCTTCTGAACTATGCCAATGCTGCATAATGCCCCTAAAATGCGCAATATACTGCTCATGCTCATGTGCAGGAAATTGATTGCACACCAAACTAACGAGTAAATCATCAAACTCCTGAGAGCCAATATAGTCATGCATAGATTCATCTAAACCTGCAAGCTCTTTAGCTTTAAACGCCTCAAACTTAGGTGTATCAAAATGCTTATCGGCCAGCTTCTCGTAAGACTCGAGCTTTTCAAGATAAGTCATGTCAGAATCAGCAATTTTGAAGTAGGGGTCTAAATCCATGGTGATGTGTACTTTGCGTTCACTCATTAGGCTGTATAAACTCCAAGCAAGTAAAGACTTAATGGCCCAAGGGAAGTAGTAATGCAGGCTGGTTAAGGCAATATCTGGGCAGGCATTAGCAAAGTCCATGGGTTGCAATTTGCCATCTTTTAAAATAGCTTCACAAGAATTAAAATCCCACCTAAAGACAGCATTAATGGTTTTGGTTATGGCTCTTGCTTCGTTACCTTTTTCAGCACTCAAGAAGTCATGTTGAATTTGGTAGCGACCATGCATGGGTTGACTAGGGTCGTAATTCAAACTAATAACTTGTGGCCCAATGCCAAGGCTGCGTACAAAAACATCAAAATTATCAATACCTTTTTGAATATGCATTAAGGTTGTACCTGACGCGTCGTAAGCCTGCATAAGTTCATCTGCATTATCAACTCTGCTTACGCCGCGCCAGCCGCCACCATCAAAGGGCTTCATGTAAATCGGGTAGCCCATTTTGTCGCCAAGGGCACGAAGATCAAAAAAATCATGATAACGCTCAGCTGTTCGACGAAACTTATCGGTATCTGGGCCTTGCTTTGGGGGTAAAAGAATGGTTTCAGGAATATGCAGCCCCATGCGAATCATGGCGCAATATGCAGTGTGTTTCTCCATACTCTGAAAAGTAAAAGGATTATTAAGAAGGTAGGTGTTATTAATTATAGCTGCTTTTTTAAGCCACTCACGTGGGTTCTGGTGCCACCATGCTAAACGATCAATCACCAAATCATAAGAGGTTTCATCACGCAAGCTAAACGGATGAATACGCACCCGCTCTAAAGAAACATCATAAGTCTTGCCAGCTTTTTTAAAAGGTTTAATAAAGCGCTTAGCGAGACCTTCAATAGCATTTGGCCAATCATCTTCATCACTTAAAAGAAGACCAATTTTTTTCTTTAACACATTGTTCTTAGAAACAGTTGATTTTGTAACTTTAGGTGATTTTTTAGCTTTGCTTTCTGCCATAATGAAGCCTCCCAATATAAAGTTTAAAGCGCGTAAAAAAACTTACAAAGTACTCTGGCACGATTAAACCATGAAATACACTGTTAGAAAAATAAGCTACCCTAAAATACTAAACTCGAGCTTAGCTTTTTGACTGAAATTAAGCTTAGTGTACCTAAACGCATCTTTTTGCGTTGACATAAGTCAAAGCCATGCTTATACTTTGTGAGATGATTAATACTCCTACTCAACGACGTCGTATTCGCGTTATTAATCTCTGGCAAACCATCTTACTGCCAGACTTAATGGGTTATTAATTGTAAATAAGTAAATCTTAATTACGTTGATTCCCCTCGAGCCATACTCGAGGGTTTTTTTGTGAAAGGAGTAAGGTTAAGAATAAAGAATGGTGAAGAAAATCTAGTTAGGCCTTTTCTTCCTTTTTCCTTTTTTCTTCCTTCAACATTATGGGAAAAAATCTTTATCAAAAAGTTTGGGCGGAGCATGCGGTTGGTAAGCTTAGCAATGGTCAAACACAACTTTTTATTGGCACGCATCTTATTCATGAAGTGACCAGTCCGCAGGCCTTTGGCATGCTTCGTGATCTTGGTTTGGGCGTAAGGCACCCTGAACGTACCTTTGCAACGGTAGATCACATTGTACCAACACACAGCCGTGTTGAGCCTTTTGAAGATAAGCTTGCTGACGCCATGATTAAAGAACTCCGTAAAAACACGGAGGAATTTAATATCAAAATGTTCGATATTTATAGTGGTGAGCAAGGCATTGTGCATATGGTTGGCCCCGAACAAGGCATAACCCAGCCTGGTACAACCATTGCTTGTGGTGATAGTCATACGGCTACGCATGGTGCTTTTGGTGCGATTGCTTTTGGTATTGGAACAAGTCAAGTAAGAGATGTTCTTGCAACCCAAACCATGGCTATGAGTGAACTAAAAGTACGCCGTATAAATGTAGAAGGTGAACTTCAACCCGGTGTCTACGCTAAAGACGTGATTCTACATATTATTCGTGTACTCGGTGTAAATGGTGGGCTTGGCTACGCCTATGAGTATGGCGGCACGGTGTTTGACCGCATGAGTATGGAAGAACGTATGACGGTTTGTAACATGTCCATTGAAGGTGGTGCACGCTGTGGTTATGTAAACCCAGACCAAACCACTTTTGACTACTTAAAAGGACGCCCTTATTCACCTACCCAGGAAGACTGGGATGATGCTGTAAAACTGTGGAAATCCTATGCTAGTGACGCAGATTGCAACTATGATGATGTTGTAACGATAAAAGCCGAAGACATAGAACCCACCGTCACATGGGGCATAAACCCAGGTCAGGCCATCTTTGTAAGTGAAAATGTACCCACAGTAGAAAACAGCAAAGACGAAGATAAAGAAAGCGTAGCTCTAGCCCTTAAACACATGCAACTCGAGCCGGGAAGTGCCATTAAAGGAACCAAGATAGATGTAGCTTTCTTTGGTAGTTGTACCAATGGTCGCGTAACTGACTTTGAAGAAGCCGCTCAGTACCTTAAAGGCAAAAAAGTAGCTGCGGGCGTTAAAGCCATTGCCGTACCAGGTTCACAACTTGTAGGTATAGCATGTAAAGAACGCGGAATTGACAAGATTTTTGAAGAAGCAGGCTTTGAGTGGCGCGCTGCAGGTTGCAGCATGTGCTTAGCCATGAACCCAGATAAACTTGTGGGTGACCAACTTTGCGCCTCAACCAGTAACCGTAACTTTATTGGTCGTCAGGGTAGCCCAACAGGACGCACTGTGCTGATGAGCCCTGTCATGGTTGTAGCAGCAGCTATAACAGGAAAAGTAAGTGACGCAAGAGAAGTCTTTAGCAACGTAGGGCACGGCGCAGTCGCCGCGTAGGAGTAAATCATGGCATTAGAAAAAATAACAAACGTTTCAGGAAAAGGTGTTTACATTTCTGGGCAAGATGTCGATACTGACAGAATCATTCCAGCACGCTACATGAAAGTTGTCACCTTTGATGGTCTTGGTGACTTTTTGTTTCGAGATCTAAGGTTTGCTGAAAATGGCAACAAAACAAATCACATTCTAAACGAACCCAAATACGCTAACGCCAGCATCATGCTAGTAGGTAGTAACTTTGGCTGTGGCTCATCACGTGAGCATGCCCCACAAGCAATTCGTAGGGCAGGCTTTAACGCAATTATTGGTGAAAGTTTTGCTGAAATCTTTTACGGAAATAGTGCAACCCTAGGCATGCCTTGTGTAGAAGCAAGCACGGAGCAGATTCTAGAAATGGCAGCCGCGGTAGAAGCAAACCCTGACACTGAAATAGAAATTGATATTGTTAACGAAACCGTTATAGTTAACGGCAAAGACTACAAAGTAAGCATAAAACACAGTGCCAAAGATGGCTTTGTAAACGGACTATGGGATCCCATTGCAGAACTCTTAGAAAATGATGCAGCCATAAGCGAAACTGCAGGAAGCCTACCGTACGTTTAAAACGAAAGCGTGGAAAGTGAAAGGTGAAAAGATAAGCTCACTTTCCACTCAAACCTGAAAGGTTGAAACATGGGTAAACAGTACGACTCAATCTTAAGTATGCACAAAGACTTTATTGAAAAACAACATGTTTTCTTTGTTGCTACAGCAGCTACTGACGGGCGTGTAAACACCTCACCCAAAGGCATGGATAGCCTAAGAGTAGTAAGTGAAAACCGAGTCCTCTGGCTCAACGTAACAGGCAGTGGAAATGAAACTGCTGCACACCTTCAAGATAACCCCCGCATGACCATTATGTTCTGCGCCTTTGAAGGCAATCCCATGATACTAAGACTCTACGGTACAGCCAAAACAACCCACACTTACGATGAAGAATGGGCTGAACTAAGCCAGCACTTCCCTAACTTACCTGGCAGTCGGCAGATTTACGACATGAAGGTTGAAATGGTACAAAGCTCCTGCGGTTTTGCTGTACCCTACATGGACTTTAAAGAAGACCGATTCACCCTAAAAGAATGGGCTACAAAAAAAGGCGAAGACGGCATAAAAGCCTACTGGGAAGAAAAAAATCAAAGTAGCCTAGACGGACAACCCACCTACATCTTAGGCAAATAAATGAGCCAAAATGTCGAAAAAGTAGCAGCAGCATGGTCACGCTTAGGTCAAAACTACGCAAATAGTAACCCCCACAAGCACGGTCTATCCCTCCCCAAACTCATTGCCTTAGCAAGACCCCAAACTAGCGACATTTGCCTAGATATAGGTACAGGAACAGGCCACACCGCTGCCGTACTAGCCGAACACGCCAACTACGTCTATGGCCTAGACCCGGCAGCAGGCATGCGACAAGCTGCCAAAGAAGCCTACGGACACTTTAAAAACCTAAAATTTATAGACGGAACAAGCGAACAAACCGGCTTTGATGATAATAGCTTCGACATAATCACAGCACGCCACACCCTACACCATCACCCGAACATACAAAAAACCATACTCGAGCTTCACCGAGTTTTAAAACCCACTGGCAGACTGGTCATTGTTGACGAAATAACCCCAAGTGAGTCAGTGAACGACTGGTATCACCAGTTAGAAGTCACCAGAGACCCAACTCACCTAAGAGCCTACTACCTTTCAGAATGGCAAACCTTCATAAAAGAAGCAGGCCTAAACTGGATAGCAGGGGATAGCGAGACTCGCTACCCAAGCAACGCAGAAAGCTGGATACTCAGGCAAAACCCCAGCCCAGAACAAGCCGAAAGTGTAAGAAAGCTCTTCAGAAACGCGCCCGAAATAGCCAAGCAAACCTTTAAGATAAACTATAAAAATGGCAATGCCGAAACCTTCGAAATGCCCATGGCTATCATACTAGCTACCAAACCCTAAGGAGAAAAACCATGAAAACTTACAACATAGCCGTACTACCCGGCGACTTCATAGGCCCAGAAGTTATAGACGCAAGCATAGAAGTACTCAATGTAATTGCAGAGCAACACAAACTAAGCTTCAACTACACCCGCCTACCCTTCGGTGGTAACGCCCTAGAAAGCCACGGACACCCCCTACCTGAAGAAACCAAAGAAGCATGCAGCCAAGCAGACGCCGTACTCATGGGTTCAGCAGGTGGCCCTGTCGGTGACCACCCATGGAACAAAGTTGCTCGCGAACTAAGAGTTGAAAGCGGCATCTTAGGCATACGCAAACACCTAGGCCTCTACGCAAACCTAAGACCTGTCAAAGTCTTCGAAGGACTCGAGCATCTAAGCCCTCTAAAAACAGAAGTCGCTAGAGGTACTGACATGCTCATTATTAGAGAGCTAACAGGCGGCATATACTTTGGAAAACCCAGCTACGTTGAAAAAGACAAAGGCGTAAGCACCATGGTTTACGAACGCTACGAAGTCGAACGCATAGCCAGAAGTGGCTTTGAAAGCGCTACCTTACGCGGCGGAAAACTCACCAATGTAGATAAAGCTAACGTATTAGACGTAAGTCAATTTTGGCGAGACATTGTTGTTGGTATACACGAAAGCGAATACCCAAATATAGCACTTGACCATCTCTATGTAGATAACGCAGCCATGCAAATAGCCAGCAACCCCACCCAATTTGATACCGTTGTAACCAGCAATATATTCGGCGACATACTAAGTGACCTAGCAGCCGTCATACCCGGCAGTTTAGGTGTACTACCCAGCGCAAGTTTAGGCGGCACTGTAGGCCTCTTTGAACCCGTACACGGCAGTGCACCCGACATAGCAGGCAAAGGTATAGCCAACCCAGTTGGCACCATGCTTTCAGCTGCCATGATGCTACGTTTTGGTCTTAAAGAAGTAGCTGCAGCTGACGCTATAGAGCAAGCTGTTCAAGCTGCTCTAGCAGAAGACCCAACCAAAGACTTAGGTGGCACAAGGGGCACAAGAGACTTTACAAATGCAGTGATTAAAGCTTTACCTGTTGTTTAGAGTTGTTTAGCTCGAGTTTTGATTGACTCATATTAACTGGTCGTTATGAAAGAGATGAACGCTAGTGAATTTAAAACGAAGTGTTTTGCTGTTTTAGAAGAGGTTAAAAAAACAGGGGAAACGATTGTTATTCTTAAGCATGGTAAGCCTATAGCTGAGTTAAATCCTGCGAAAGTACCTGAAGAAGAGCATCCTTTACATAAGCTCAAAGGAAGTATCGAGATTTTGGGTGACATTATAGAACCTCCTTTACCAGCAGATGCTTGGGATGCTGAACGTGGAGAACTGTAGGCATTGAAGTATTTGCTAGATACCCATGTGCTTCTTCATTACTCAGGACAAAGCCCCAAATTAGATAAACAACATGAGCAGATTATTATGGCTGCAACAGCTGATAATCCCCTCTATCTATCAGATATTAGCCTTTGGGAAATAGCAACGCTTTGTAGCTTAAAACGAATTAGCATTCCAAATTTAGATGTTTGGCTCGAGCAGGTTACTTCTGCGCCTCTTATAACTCGAGTGCGAATAAGTACGAAGATTGCAGCGGAGGTTGCTAATTTGCCAGATAGTTTTCATTGTGACCCTGCTGATAGGCTTATTGTTGCGACTGCTAAGATTCTTAATGCAACGATAGTCACACAAGATGAAAAAATTATTAATGCGCAGCTTGTAAAAACAATTTAGCTAAGTGCTTGTTTCCTTATTTTGTAAGTTGCTTTATTCGCTGCTGTTCTTAATAGGGTTAGGCTAGCGCTCGTGTTTAGAGTGCGTGTTCCTGCTACGAGTGCTAATTTGGGCCCTGGTTTTGATTGTTTGGGTTTGGCTGTTTCTTTATTTCTTGAGGTGACAGCTGAGCTTAGCAGTGAGGATCATTTTTTTTACTCAGGTGAGGGTAGTTTGCCTGATTCACCTAGCAATCTTATGCATGAGGGCTTTCGGGCTGCCTTTGAGCGTGTAGGAAAAGTTGCGCCTTGTGTTACGTTTCGAGTGTCTAATCCTATTCCTTTAGCGCGTGGTTTGGGGTCTTCTTCGGCGGCTTTGGTGGCGGGGGTTGCTTTGGCAGATGCATTTTTAGATGGGCGTTTGGGTCGTGAGGGTGTTTTTCAGTTGACAGCTGAGAAGGAAGGGCATCCTGATAATGTGGCGCCTGCAGTGTTTGGTGGGTTTACTGCGTCTGTGTTTGCAGCTGATTCTTATGTTTGTGAGTCTTTGGGGGTTCCTGAAGCTTGGGCGTTGCTTTTTGGAGTGCCTTCTTTTGAGCTTTTAACATCTGAAGCGCGTGGGGTTTTGCCTAGCGTTTATAGTCGTGAGGATGTTGTGTTTAATGCGAGTCGGGCAGCTTTGTGGGGGTTGGCTGTTACGAAAGATAAGCCTGAATTGTTGCGTTTTGCATCTGAAGATAGGGTGCATGAGCCTTTTCGCGCGCCACTTGTACCTAACTTAATTGAGACGAAAGCTAAGTTGATGAAGGTGGGGGCTTATGCTGCTTTTTTGTCGGGTGCAGGGCCAACCTTAGGGGTTATATGTAGTGCTAACAAGCTCGAGCTTTGTAAGGCTTTACTTGCTGAGTTTGTGGGTGAGTCTGGTCGGGTGCTTCATTTGCGCTCGAGTGCGGGTTATGAGATTATTTAGCTTCGCTTAGTACAAGGATGGTTTCGCCAAGTCGGCTGAGTAAGTCTGGCGCTACGAAGAAGTCTACACCGCTTGATAGGGGCATGCTGTTGCTACTTACTCGAACCATGACGCTTTGTGTTTGATTTGAGAATATGAGTAGGGTACCTACGGGGTGCTGTTCTGTTACGACATTAAACCCTGTGAGTTGTAAGTCTGAGGCGAGTCTGCTGTTTCCTTGAGTGGTTTGGCTGTTTAGGCTTGAAGCTTCAATGACGGTTTCACTTGCTGCTTCTGGTGCTACGGGTGTGGGGGCTGCTAAAGCTGAATCTAGTATCTCTAGGCGTACTCGAGCGGTGCCTGTTCTTACCATATCTATATGCTCAGCGGCAGCGCGTGATAGGTCGATGATGCGCCCGCGTGCAAAGGGGCCACGGTCGTTTATGCGTACGGTTATGCTTTGGTTGTTATCTAAGTTAGTAACGCGGATGTAGCTCCCAAAAGGCAGGGTTTTGTGAGCAGCGGTGAGTTGGTTAGGGTCAAATATTTCGCCGTTAGCGGTTTGTCTGCCTGCAAATTTAGGGCCGTACCATGAGGCGCTACCTTCTACAGCGTGTACGCCAACAGGTGTGTTTGCTTGAATGATATTTGCTTGATTTACGCTGTTTAGCATAGGTGTGCAGGCGCTTAGCGCCGCAATAAGGCATAAAAGAAACCAACGCATGTATTAGTCTACACTAGCTCGAGCTTGCTTGGAATAGTTATTCTTAAGATATTTTTAGGCTTGTGACCATGTGCGTCTGGCGAGTTCTTGCTGGCAGAGTACAAAAGCTTCGTAGTCTTCTATCTCGGCTGAGCCGTTGGCAATAGCAGATTCACATTTGTTGATTATGCTACTTAGTTCTTCTGTTGATAGGTGTTGAACCTTGTCATCGACGTCCATTGAATACATCATGTTGAAGCGGTTCTCCTTAGGGCGAATATTTCTTGTTCTCAAAGTAGCAGTTGGAGTCTTACAAAACTATCACAGCTTTAGTGATGTAAGATTCTTCTCATTTGCCTTTTTGGGGTTTGCTGTAATAGGTTTTCCAAACTCGAGTTTTTATCTTTTTAGTTGCTCTTTGGCTTATTAAATTAGATTTACTAAGTTAAGCATACTCTCTGTTTTTAAGGATCATCAATTTAGACTTATTAATCTTAATTTTGCTTGCTTAGTTTCTTTTAGGTTTTTTTTACGGCTTGATTAATGGAGCTGTAACTGACATTCGGAATTTATTATCTATGTTTTAGTAGTAATAGCTTTTAGCTTATGAAGTTGCTTTTTAGCTGATTTTTATTAAAAGTCGTTACTTACTTTGCTTGCATTAAACATACTTTTTCTGTACTAAAAGCTGTTGAGTTTAATTTAAATTGTTTAGGAAGTTATAGCTTATGAGTCAAGCTGCACCTCAGACACAAAAATGGTTAGTTCTTTTTGTTACCGCCATAGGTGGCTTTATGGGCTCACTAATGTTTACCAGCGTTAATGTTGCCTTACCTACCATTATGGCGTCATTTGAGACTGAGTTTAATGTGGTGCAGTGGGTTGTGCTTTCATACCTTTTAGCTACAGGCACACTATTACCTATAGTTGGGCGTTTAGCCGACATGCTGGGTAAAAAAGCTTTATATATTGCAGGCTACATTGTATTTACAATAGGTAGTTTGCTTTGTGGATTTGCACCTAGCATGACTATCCTAATTGTCTTTAGAGTCATTCAGGGCTTAGGTGCTGCTTTTTTGACAGCACTAGGTTTAGCCATCATTACCGACATCTTTCCTAAAGAAGAACGCGGTAAAGCTATTGGTTTAAACGGCTCTATTTTATCTCTGGGGGTAGTCGCTGGACCAACCCTAGGAGGTTTACTTGCTGATCTTCTATCTTGGCGCTGGATATTCTTAATAACCTTCATTCCGGGTTTTATTGCTGTTCTATTAGCGATTCGTTACTTACCTAAATACGAAAGAGAAAGCAATCAACGCTTTGATGTTGCAGGTGCTTTCTTACTCTTTTTAACGCTACTGAGTTTGCTTTTAGCATTAACATTTGGTCAAGATATAGGCTTCACTGAAACGCGTATTTTAGCGTTATTTGCAACTAGCGCCGTCATGGGCATTGCTTTTATAACACTCGAGCGTCGTGTTTCTGACCCGATTATTGATTTAACTTTATTTAAGAATCCGCAACTGAGTGTAGGACTTATTACTGGCTTTATAACCTTTGTGGCGATTTCAGGTACGGTCTTACTCATTCCTTTTTACCTTATGAATGTGCTGGGGCATCCTGTTCGCACAGTAGGCTTTATAATGTCAGTAACGCCCGTTATCTTGGTTTTAGTGGCACCCTTAGCGGGTAGTTTGGCAGATCGCTATGGTGAGCGGCCTGTCACGCTTGTTGGTTTAGTGTTTTTGCTTGCAGGGTATCTGCTTATGGGTACTATTGCTACAGATACCACCATCCTGGGCTTTATTTTTAGATTTGTCTTTGTGGGTTTAGGTATGGCGACTTTTCAATCACCTAACAATAGTGCCATTATGGGTGCAGTTGATCAAGCACGCTCAGGCGTGGCTGGCGGCCTGTTGGCCCTCACTCGCACCCTTGGTTCAACCTCAGGTATAGCTGTTATAGGTACCCTCTGGGCCGTAAGAGTAGCAGCTCGAGTGCCGGCAGGGGTTGCTGCAACAGATGCACCAGCAGCAACGCAAGTAGCCGCCTTCCAGATTGTTCTGCAGATTATTCAAATTGCTGTTTTTCTTAGTATTGTGCTGGTTGTGTGGGATATTTTGCAAAGACAAAGGTTAAAGCGTAGCGTGGCTATCTCATAAGGCTTAAGAAAGCCATAAAAAGATATGCTAGTTTATTCTAAGCTGAATTATAACTATCGTAAGACTTTATACTCTAAGGGACTAAGCTCTCACTTCTCTCAGCTTTATGGCACGATTAAATTAGTTTAGTATTAAGCTTAGGGGGAAATCTTTTGGGAGGCCTACAATGTCAATATCCAATGATCAGATTGAAAAAGTATTAACCAGTAACAAAATGGAAAATCTAGCCAATGACCCTTCAACCATGGAGCAAATAAAAAGCGAATTTGAGAAATCCTTTGCTCTTGTGAAAGACAAACTAGGCGATTCATGGCAAGATATTCGCGCTATTTATAACATGACTATGGACAAAGATTTCGAAGTTGATAAGCAAACCCAGTACCTAAGTATTGGTGCGCTAGCCTACCTAGTATCGCCCATTGATTTGTTACCAGAGCGTTTCATGGGTCCCTTGGGTTTAGCTGATGATGTTGCGGTTCTACTCTGGACACTTAACAAAGCCAAGCCAGAAATAGAACGCTACGCAAGCTACAAAGCAGAAAAAATACAAAGGGTTGAAGGCGCGCAAACAGGCACAAAAGAAGCCTAAACGCAGCGCAAAATTAGAAATTAAATCAAGCTCGAGTTTGAACTCGAGCTTCTACTATTTGAGTAAATGCTTCATTTCAGCTTCAATGGTGGGGTAATCAAACGCAAAGGATTGATTTGTTAAGCGCTCTGGTAATACTTTAGCGCTGGTGAGTAGTAAATAATCAGCCGCTTCACCCAAAATGATTTTAAGGGCAAAGGCAGGTACTGGCATAAAAGCAGGTCGCCCTAATTCTTTAGCGGCGGCTTTAGCTAAGTCAATTTGCCTAACGGGATTAGGTGCAACCAAATTAAAAACCCCTTCACTACTACTATCTGCAATTAAGTAACACATTATCTTCGCTACATCATCTGCATCTATCCATGCGTACCACTGCTGACCGCTACCCAAAGGCCCACCTACAAAAAGCTTAATCGGTAAAACCATTTTCTGCCATGCAGGCGCATCTTTGGCGAGTACCACACCAAGCCGCCCAATCACCAAACGACCGTGCTCAGCTACTCGCGCTGCAGCTTGCTCCCAAGCTACTGACACTTCAGATAAAAAGAAACCTTTTTGAGCTTCTGAAGCTTCGGTCAGAACATCATCACCACGATCACCATAAAAACCAATGGCAGATGCCTGAAACCACATATTGGGTTTAGACTCAGCACGCAAAAAGGCTTCCCTAAGTGTTGCTGTACTTTCAAGCCGACTACTAAGCACCAAATCCTTATGCGCTTCATTAAAGCGACCTTCACCAATAGATGCACCCGCTAAATTAACAACTGCCCTAGCACCCGATAAAACAGAAGCTAAACGCTCGAGTTCTGCTTCATCATTTTGTTTGGCTGCCTGCGGGTTCCACATAATAGCTTGAGTACCTTTGGGTTCACTACCATCAAGCTTTCGGGTTAATACCTTAACGTCATAACGAGATAAAGCTTCAGCCACCAAATGCCTACCCACCACACCACTTGCACCAGCAATAATAATAAAAGGACGCTTCATAAAATCAGTAGAAACCAAAACCCAAATAAACTCAATAGGGAAGACTTCAGTTTAAGCAAGCATAAGCTCTAAATTGGTACACTCATAACAATGCCAGACAAAGACATACTTGCGCTTGACCGCTACCAACTCTTAGCACGGGTACTCCACGATGTACACATGGTAAGTACCCAAAGCATCATTTTAGATCAAAGCCTAAACGCACCCATCATCCCGCTCATAGATAGCAGCCCAAGCAAACTCGAGCTAAATTCACTTAGTCTAGTTGACGCAACTATTTTACTGGCACAAAAAGAAGAATCTATTACCCAAGCCATAGCGTTAGTCAAAACTGGCAAAATGGGTGAAATCATGCCCATAGTACGCAAACTTTCAGCCAGAAATGTGGCAGCCATAGCTTTAGATTTTACCCCTTTAGCCCTCACGCTGCCCTATGGTAGTAACAGCTGGCGACCTAAAACCAAAGAAGACTTAGCGGAACTAAGAGCCGCCGCAGGCTGCCCTGTCTGGGCTTACGGCATTGCAAGCCCCCAAGATGCCATTGTGGCCATGGAAGCAAGCCTAGAAGCCATCGTTGTTCACTCAGGGGTAGCTCAGCACTTACAAGGCCCAGCCACTATAGACATCTTCCCAGAAGTATTTGACAGCGTAGCAGGCATGATAGACATATACGCTGGTGGCCCCATAAGGCACGGCATAGATATTTTCAGATACCTAGCCGTAGGTGCAGATGCCGTCATTGTACATACAGACCGACCCCTAGCCAACCTAAACGCAGAACTCGAGTACGCCATGCGCTTAACCGCCTGCGAAACCCTAAGCGACATAAACTACGAAGCCATTTTCGCCCCCTTATTTGAAGAAGGATAGAAAGATGATGAAAGATGAAAAAGGGAAGAAGTTAAAAACCTTGGAAGAGCTAGACGTTTGGCAGTTGTTGCGTAGTTTGACTAAAGATGTTTATGAGTTGTCAAAAGGAAAAGATTTTGCTCATGATTTTGTACTTTGTGACCAAATGCGTTGGGCTGCCCTTTCTGTTATGTCAAATATTGCAGAAGGATTTGATAGGCAATCGAATAAAGAATTGATTAGATTTCTGACAATTGCTAAGGCATCTGCAGCTGAACTGAGATCTCAACTGTACGTTGCTTTAGATCAAGCTTACATATCTCAAAAAGTATTTGATGAAACGAAATTAAAAGTTGAATCCGTCACGAAACAATTGGCTGGGTTTATCCGTTATTTACAACAAAAAGGAGCAAGCTAATGCTTAAAAAACTATATTTTCCTTCTTCCTTTTTCCTTCTTCCTTTTAATAATGATTAGCTTTCTTGATGGCATTGTGAGTGAGCTGCGTGATTCGTCGGTGGTTATGCAGGCGGGTGCGTTTGGCTTTGAGGTGTTTGCGCCTAAGGCGACATTGCAGAATTGTAAGGTGGGTGCGGCGATTCGCTTGCGTACGCATTTGGTGGTTAAGGAAGATGATTTGTCGTTGTATGGCTTTCACTCTGAAGATATGCTGACGTTGTTTAAGTATTTGATTAGTGTGTCGGGTATTGGGCCTAAGTTAGGCTTGGCGATTTTGTCTTCGTTGCCTACTACGATGATTGCGAGTGCAATTATTACGGGGGATGCGGGTTTGCTTTCGAGTGCGCCAGGGGTAGGTAAGAAGACGGCTGAGCGGATGATTCTTGATTTGAAGAATAAGCTGCCTGAGCATCTTATGGCTGCGTCGGGTGCGGTTAGGCCTAAGTCAGTACTTAATGATGCGGGGAATGATGCGGTTGAGGCGTTGCTTGCGCTTGGTTATCGTGAGTCGCAGGTCAAAGGTGTTGTGGCTGAGCTTGCTATGGCAAATCCTGATGATAAGGCGGAAGTGCTTATTCGTAAGGCGTTAGCTAAGTTAAGGTAGAGTTTTTAAAATAAGTCATTGCGGGTTCATGTTTGAAAACGTGCAATGACTCTTTTGTTTTTTACTTCCTACTCATTCTCTTTAAACGGTGAGTCAGGATTAAATTCAGGGTTTGCGCGTATTTCTGCTGGCTTTGGGTAGCTTTTTGAGTTGACAATGAGGGTTTCAAATTCAGGGTTGCCTTCGCGTTCTTTCCAGATTCTTGCTTTGGCAGGTACGCCTAGGCCAATAACATGAGGTTCAAAGTCACGGGTTACCAGTGCCATAGCGCCCATCATGCTGTCATCACTCAATATGCTACCTGCTAAGACAGTTGCGTGGTAAGCAACACGTACATTTTTGCCAATGATGGTGGGTTTTAAGGTTACGTCTGGCATATCTAAAACACTATGCGTATGAGAGTAAATATTGGCATAGTCACTCAAGCTCGAGTCGTCATGTAGAGTTACGCCACCAATGTCATCTATAAAGACATTCCTATGAATGGTGACGTTATCGCCTGCTTCTATGTTGTAGCCAACTGAAACTTCTACATTTTGAAAGATTTTTAGTTTTTTGCCTGCGTGTTTAAAAATGCGTTTGGCAAGCATTCTTCTTATTTCAGTACCACTATGGATAGATTGCCCTAAGGGAGTTAAATCTAGGTTTTTCCAGAGCCATAAGAGGGGTTTGACATGCTGAAATTTTGTTTGGTCAGTAGCTATGTAGAACTCTGCTTCAAAGCTAATATTTTGGGGATCGAGTGCAAAGGCTGTCATGGGTAGGCGTTCAGCAAGATCGTCAAAGCTCTCGCCATGCATGAGTTCAGCTAAAGTATTTCGAACAATTTCGCTACGGTTTGTACCCGCATCATCAAACTGTTCAGCAAGCTCAGCAATAAAACGCTGTAATTGTTTTTCTGATTCGGTTGGGAGGGAGCGTTTAACTAACCAAGGCATAAGCATACCTTAGCTGTTCAGGCTTAGAAAACTGCGTCTTTTAGCTAACTAGAGATTCAATGTGGGTAATATGATTATTTGCATCTAGGTAAAGCTTAACGTCTTTAGCTAAGAACTTATTGACTTCTTGATTCACTATGGGCTCACCCATGCTGACTGCTTGAATCAAAACAGGGCTAGCTTCAACTGCTATGCTTTGGGTACTTTCAAGCCTAATCATCATTGCGTCAAAGGTCCAGTTTTTTGCCCAGTGATCTTTTAAGGCAATCAGGGTGGAGCGGCCTTTGCTAAAGGTTTTTCCTTTTTTGCTAGGTTCACGTAAGCAAACTTTATCGCTTAAAGCATGCAGGGCCTCATAAAACTTGTCTATATCTTCATCTAGAAGAAAGTGCCTCTTAAATAAAGCGACTGCGGCAGGCTCGAGTTCTTCTATATCGTCTTCATCGGGGTTTTTTAGGTTGACGTGTTTGAAGAGCTTGCTGAGTTGTTCGGGTAGGTTATTGAGTTTGTAGTAGTGCTCTTCTAGGCTAGCGTGAACAATGAGTGTGGGGCTTACGGCGTAGTGATGCTGGGTTTTCCAGAGGTCGTTTAGTTCATGGTTGTTAAGGATTTCTGGATGATCTGCGGTTAGGGTATTTAGGTAACTTAAATGTTGAATGGGGCTTTGTTCTGACACGGTTTTATCATAGCTTAAGGTCTAGTGAGTAGTGAGTAGTTGAGCGTCAAGAAGTAGATCTTATACCAATTTGCTTGAATAATGGCATAGTATCAATCTGTTGGAGGGTACGCTATCACGAGCGGATTTAAGTCACTATTGTGACATTAAATCGGCACTTTGGTATTACAAGCATAAGGAAAGCGCTTTAGGCTTTTTCTTTTGGTAGATTTGAAGAAGGAATCACTTTCATTAAAGCCCAAAGCTTAAGGCTTTCGTTTAATCAACAATGCTTTAAAAGACCTTCACATGCTAGACTTTGCGCGTGACTAAAGATTTACAAGCCAGTCAAAAAGAACGCTCGAGTATAAAGTGGGCTAGGGTTTTACTGGCTATTCTCAGTTTGCTTATTCTTACCGTTCTTACAGGCCTAACGTTAACGCGTTATTTTGCTGTTGATGAGCAAAGGCTACCTAACGTAATAGGCTTACCAAGTGAAGAAGCCATTGGCATACTCGAGCAACTCGGACTCGAGCCTATTGTATTTGAAGAAGATATTGATAATGCTATTGTGAACGCTGTGTCATCACAAAGTCCTGCCGCGGGTGAAAATGTGCGGCAAGGGCGCACTGTTGCGGTTGGTATTAATAGACCTAATGTGCGCATAACGATTCCTTCTATGATTGATATTACAAAGAAAAATGCGACGGATATGCTGACTAACTTAGGGCTCGAGTTGGGCGAAGTGAATTATGTGTTTAGTGATGCTGAGGAGGGTCGAGTGGTGGCGCAAGATCCTGCGCCGGGCGTTCTGGCGAGTGGGCGTACTCGAGTGTCTATGACCTTGAGTCGGGGGCCTGAACCACTTACGTTGACCATGCCGAATGTCAAGGGTTTAACGACTG
Organism: uncultured bacterium; assembly: GCA_964634665.1. GTDB lineage: Bacteria > Deinococcota > Deinococci > Deinococcales > Trueperaceae > JAHEBB01. Next base: position 23,464 of record CAZWJZ010000006.1, read on the forward strand.
AGCAGGCGAAGGAGCGTTTGCGTGCTTTGGGTCTTCGTAATATAGAGACGGTTGCCTCTGAGGTGAGTTTTGATAGACCGAATGTTGTTACGGCGCAAGTTCCTGAGGCTGGTAATGTTGTGAGCTCAGGTACTTATGTGGTGCTTAGTGCGCCTTTGTCAGCGCAAGTGATTAGTCAAGTACCACAGCTTGTTGGTACGCCCTTGAGTCAAGCGCAAATGCAGCTTCAGGCTGCGGGCTTGATTTTGGGTGCGGTTACGTATATTACTGATGAAGCGCAAGCGCCGGGTATTGTTAGCTATGCGCCTTCTAGTTTTACGCTCTGGGGTACACCTATTGAGTTAACGGTTAATAGGGCGGGTCTTTTAGAACCTGTGACGAATCTTTCGGTTGCGCCTACCCCAATTGTGCCTACGCCAACTGTTGTGACAATTGACCCTAATGCTGCTACTAATGTCAATCCTGTTATAGCACAGCCTAATACAACAGAACTTAACATAAACCTACCGAACCCGCCGACAGTTCAAGGTCCGCCTACTGAAACTACGAATGATTCAGCAACCGTCACTGAGGCTGATAGTAGTGCGCCTGTGGCTACTGATAATTCTAGGCAAATTCCTTTTAATTTTGATCCTACCTTTCTAGGGGTTGCTTCTCTAAATGAGCAAGCTTACAGATTTAAGCTTGTTACTATAGATGCAAGAGGAGAAAGAACTTTGCTTGATCGTGTGGTTAATCCTGGTGAGTCTGTGAATGCTAGTTTAACGCTTTATGGTGAAGCGACATTGCAAACCTATATTAATGATATTTTGTTTCAAGCTTGGAATCCTTAGAGACATTTTGGCTTCTAAGCAGATCTTGTACTTAGCCTGAAATCTGTGTAGTTGCTAGCTAATGGTTGAAATTTAGATTAAAATAGAATTATCACTCTCTTTTTCCTACGTTTTCCACCACCACAGAGCTTAGTAAGTTGCGTTTCTTATGAGTGAAAAATACGACACGAAGATGTTGATTAAGCTGTAAATGAAAGCTTTTTGAGCTATTTTGGTCTTAAAGTGGAAATTATCGCTGTGATTTAGCTCAAGGATGGGCAGACTGAATGCTAGTGTATCTTTAGTTTTCCCAAGTAGGAGGAAATGCGTGGAACCTGATATTGCACCGCTCGCAAAGCGGTTAGCCGAAGAAAATAATGTAAGTTGGCAACAGTTGAATGGTAGTGGTGCCAACGGAAAAATCGTAGAGCGTGATGTGCTCGAGTATCTTGCTAGGGTTATGGCGGGTGAAGAAGCGCTTAATCCTACTGCAGAGCCTGTGCCTGAAGGTATGGAAGCTTGGCCTGAAGAAGATGCACAAGGCTTTGCTGTTAAGCAAGCTGCGCCTGTTAGCACTATGGTTGAAGATCCTCCGGATAATCTTTTAGATACAGGTTTAGATGATTTGTTAGATGTTTCTGAGGATGCATTTTTAGCTGACTTTTCTGATGACTTTGATGTTTTTGCTGGCGCCACTTCTGAAGCGACTGATGATGAGGACATCTTTTTGTTTGATGATGATTTGTCTGAAAGTTCAGCTAAGGAAGATGATTTTACATCTAGCCTCATGGCTGAAGCTGAGATTGCTTCTGAAGAAGATGCTAATGACGCTTTTGCGGCTACTGAGTTTGAAGATTCTTTTGAGCTTGACATAGATGATGAAGATGAATTCTCTGTGCAGGCAAGCCAAAGCTCTCAAGATCTAGATGACCTTACTCAAGACGTAGATGATCTTATGTTTGCTGAAGAGGGAAGTGCTGAACTAAGTGCCGATCTTGCTTCTGATAGTGAGTTTGGTAATGATTTATTTGCTACTGGATTTAATGACAACTTAGATTTAGATGAGGATCTTGGGTCATTATTTAATGATGATAGCTCTGCTAATGAAGATGAAACACTTGATTTAAAGTCTGATGATGACTTTGGAGTAGGGGTCTTAGCTGATTTGTTGCCAGATAATGTCTTTTCGGATGACTTTAGTCTTATGGATGACTCTGATGACTCTGAATTTGAAGGCTTAGAAGATAGCTTTGTTGATTTATCTGAAGACTTAGACTCTGATGAACTCGAGCTTTCAGGTGATTTTGAGGCGGAAACTAGTGCATTTACAGATCCGTCTGAAGATGATTCAGCTGATATGTTCTTAGCTGATGATTCTGATCAGATGGATGATCTTTTTGATACTGATTTGCTTTCTGCTGATGTTAGTACTGAAGATGATTCACTGGGTGACTTATTAGATGATTCGCTTAGTGTGAGTCATGAGGTTGATTCGCTTTTCCAAGAAGACCGTGTAGAGTTTTTTGAAGCTAGCGAAGCGTCTGATGATTTGTTTGCTGAATCTGAACTTGATAGGTTCTCAGAAACAGCTGAAGAACTTGAGGCGGCGCCAGATAGCGTTAGTGAAGATCTATTTGAAGATGATTTTGTAGAACTATCAGTAGCTGAAGCGGTTGAGGTTTTAGATGCTGTTGAAGACACTCAAGAGCAAGTTAGTGTTGTAGATGTTTCGGCAGATGAAGTTGTCGAGGTCGAAGCTGAAGCGGACGCTGTTGTTTTTGAGGGTGAAGATTTAGCTGCTGAAGAACTTGAACTTGAAGTTGCTGCTGAAACTGTTACTGAAGAAGTTACGTTAGAAAGTCGCGAAACTGCTAAAGATGCAGAATTCGAGCCGCTTCCTGTGATTGCTGCGCCTGTTAGCCAAGAGTCTCTAGCTGTAGCTGCGCCTAGTGTTGTGATAAGACGCTATATCGATGTTTCATCTTTAGATCAAGTTAGAGCTGTAGTTGCTAAAGAATTAAAGCAAGAAAACTTAAGTTATGACGCGTTTTTACTACGTGCTGCTGCAAAAGTGTTTGGTGAAAAGGTTGCTGTACTCAGCATAGATGATGAGGGCTTTAGTGCAAAACAAGGTAACGCTTTATCTGGTGCTTTAAGAAATACGGTTACAGCGCTTGAGAATGCTGAAGTCTTAGCAGATTTAAGCCAGCTAGACTTAGTTGTTGTGGATATATCAAGCTATGGTCTTGACGAAATTGTACTTAATGCAGGTGTTGCTGTTTTAAGTTTAGGCCGAACTACTGTTGATGAAGCGCAAGCTAAACAAATGACAAGCCTTGCTTTATCAGGTGATATCTCAGTAGCAAAAGCAGCTAAGCAGCTTGCTGAACTTGCTGAATTACTCAGCCAACCCCTAGGCTTGATTGTTTAAATAGTTACGTTAGTAAACAAAAGGGCGCAGCTTTTTTGCTGCGCCCTTTTTGTATTAGGCTTCTAAAGGAACAAGCCACCATAAAATAAGGTAAGGAAAAAGTAAAATGCCTACTGAAGCTATAAGTGCAACAAAAAGAATAATACGTACAAGAGTAGGATTTACATTGATAAATTTAGCTAAGCCTCCTGCTATACCTGATATGAGACGGTCTTTTGAGCGTCTAAATGGCGAGCTGGTAAGGGGGCGACGTGCACGCCTTTGCTCATGCGTTAACACATTTACTTGAGAATCAACCGTTCTTCTGGGCATTTGACCTTTCTAAAACAGGAATCTGAGGAAAAACCTGAGGATTTCTTAAGGCATGATGCACTAAAGACTCCAAACTACGAACATCAATAGACATGTACTCATCTGGAATCACAGCAAGACGGACAAGCGCCTTGGCAAAGTTACGCCTTCCTCCTCTAGCACTACGCATACTTCGAGCTTTGTGTAGGGCTGCTGCTAACAAAATAATGCCTCCATAAAAGTCTTTGTCTAAACCTTGGGCGTTTAACCAGAGGGGCTCGAGTGCTTCGTGGCATTCCCAGTATTCGGCTTGGTTAAATAGCTCTAAGCCTTTTGGCCAAGCATTTCCTTGCATGTTTTAGAGTATATGGTATTTTGGGTTTTGAAATTTGAGTATAGCTGCCTTTTTGCGTTGTATATCATAATTGTTTTCTGAGCGATACGGTATCTTTTAGCTTGTGTCTCAATGTTCAGTACTTGTTGAATTTAGAATCGTAGCTAAGCTATTTGATTCTTCATTGCTATTGTCAGATTTTAGGAGCTATAGCTTCCAAAAGACAACTACACGTACTTCCTATGTCTTTGCTAAAGCTTCAGAAGGTGTATTTTGATAACTGTAGCTGCCCTTATTCCAGCAGCAGGAAAAGGTGAGCGTTTAGGGCTAGGCCCTAAAGCTTATTTGCCGTTAGGTGAAAAATCGCTTTTAAAGCATGTTACAGAGGCGTTTGAAGCTCATGTTAATGAAGTCATAGTGGCGGTATCTCAAGATATGCTTCAAGACGTAACGAAACATGTTAGTCAGCAAACCAAAGTTATTATTGGCGGCTCGAGTCGCCAAGAGACGGTATTTAAATTATTAGAAGCTTGTTCTTGCGATTATGTTCTGATTCATGATGCAGCAAGGCCCTTTGTGAGTGCTGAGTTGATTGTAAACTGCATTCAAACCTTTGCTGAGGCAGATGCCCTGAGTGTAGTTAAAGCTGTGGTCGATACGCTTATAACAAAAGATGAAGGTCGTGTGCTTGATCGCTCTAAGCTTTTAGCAGTGCAGACACCGCAGGGTTTTAAAAAAGAATTGATTATGCGAGCACATAAGCATGCTGTGGCGCATAGCTTAGCAGCAACGGATGATGCTGGCTTGGTACGATTACTAGGGCAAAAAGTAAGCATGGTTGAAGGAAATAGCTGGCTTATGAAGCTCACTACAAAAGAGGACTATGCTATAGCAAAGTTACTTGAGGCAAAATGGCATGAAACTTAAAGCACACGCAAAAATAAATTTAGGCTTAGCGGTTACCCATAAGCGCCAAGACGGCTTTCATGATTTAGATACCCTGTTTGCACGCATAGATTTGCATGATGAGCTTAACTTAGAGCCAATTGCTTCAGGTATTCAGCTTGAAGTTTTGGGTGCTGATTTAGCTGCTGATAAAACGAACCTTGTTTACAAAGCCGCAGAGCTTTACTTAAAACAAGCCCGCATAGACGCTGGTATTGCTATGAGTTTGCTTAAACGCATCCCCCTTTCAGCAGGTCTGGGTGGCGGCTCTTCAGACGCAGCTGCCGTTCTAAAAGGACTTTCAAAGTTATACCCTGCCAAGCTTAATTTAGCTGAACTAGCCCTTGATTTAGGGTCAGATGTGCCCTTCTTCCTTAGTGATTCTTCTGCTGCTCATGCTACAGGGCGTGGTGAAAAACTCAGACAACTAAGTTTAGCAAAACGCTATGTGGTACTCATAAAACCTCAACTAGCAATTTCTGCCAAAGAAGCTTATGTAAACTTAAAAAAGCTAGCTGAACCCCTAAATCTAAAAGCTATTTTAGAGGCACTCGAGCATCATAAAGAACCCCCATACCTGAATAGTTTAGCGCCTGCTATGCTGGAACATTACCCTGAACTCGTAACTATCGTGCAGAGTTTGAAAGCGTTAGGTCTACAGGGTGCATTGATGTCTGGCTCAGGCTCCACGTGTTTTGCTTTAGCAGCCAACCAAGCTGAAGCTTTAGAGGCTGTAAGTAAGTTAAAACAAGAGAATTCTAACTATTGGGTACAGGCTTCCTTTTTTTGTTAATTATTAACACTCAACAAGTAGAGTTTTACTCAAGCTATTTACTCTGAATTACTTAAACTTAGCTGAGAGATTCAGGAGTGAACTATGAAGCGTTTAAATTATTTTTTTATAACCCTTAGCTTGCTAATTATATTTGTAGCTTGTCAACAAAGCAGCCTTGAACCAGGCTTAAATATTCTTACGCCCAATAACAATGCGAGTTTTCAAGCCAATCAAACCTTAAGTTTTTCAGGTCGAGTTATCAGCAATCAAAAGCAAATCTTGCCAGATAGTGAGTTACGTTGGGAATTAAAAATATACAATGCTGATACCTTAACGACGACCCAAACCTTAAGTTCAAGCCAAGGGCAAGGACAAATCCTAACTCAAGACTATGGTGATGATGTCACAAAGCTCGAGCTTTGTTTGAGTGCTGCAGGGTTTGATACGTCTTGTCTTACCTTGCTACCCGAAAAAACACTTTACCGCTTTGAAAGCGAACCCTCTGGCCTCAGTTTGATCTTTAATAATGAAACCCTCACAACACCTTTTGAAAAAGAGCTTTTGGTTGGTGCTGTACGTGAACTCTCAGCGCTCGCAGAACAACAAGGACTCGAGTTTGTTAGTTGGGCGGATGCTGGTATTTTGACGCGTAACTTAGAGATTGACTCTGAAGCAAAAACCCTAAAAGCATTTTATGAAGATAGAGCGCCAACAACTGCCTGTGGTCCTTTAGCTCAAGAGGCCGAAGCAGGCCTTTTATTTGGTGAAATGGAAGTGTTTAGTAAGTCTGAGGCAAGTGGGGGTCGTTATGTTAGCTCAGCATTTGATTCCGAGATTGATTTTACGACTGAACCTGATGCAAAGCATCGTGTTGACTACTGTTTTGAGATTACAACTGCAGGTAGCTATAGGCTTAAAACATGGGTGGCGGGTCTAGATACAGGTAATGACTCGTTTTTGGTTCAGGTAAACCAAAATCAGGCTTATCTCTATAGTTTTTCTGATATTGTCCGTAATGAAAATCCTTACCCAGCCTTTACAGAAGACTACTTAAGAGATGAAACAACCCAAATTGATCCAGTTATGTTTAGTTTAGAGCAAGGTGAACAACGCATAAGTATTTACTTACGAGAAGATGGTTCTGAACTCGATAAATTAGAGCTCGAGTTGGTTCCGCTAAATGAAAACTTGATAGACTAGACTTATGACTGTAAATCGTAATGATGCTTATGCATTAATGACCGGCTGGACTGAGAGTGAAAGTTTACGTAAGCACATGTTAGCTGTTGAGGTAGCTACCGTTGCTTATGCTAAGAAGTATGGTGAAGACGAAGAAGTGTGGGCGGTAGCTGCTTTGCTTCATGATTTTGATTATGAGAAGCATCCTGATATTGGCCCTGAGGGTCATCCTTTTGTGGGCGTGAAGCATCTCAAAGAATTAGGCTACCCTGAGATTGTGCTGGATGCTATTTTGGGTCATGCTGATTTTAGTGGTGTTAAACGAGAAACGTTGCTAGCTAAATCGCTTTATGCTTGTGATGAAATTACAGGACTTATAACAGCGGCTGTTTTGGTTAGACCAGATAAAAATATTGCTAATCAGACGCTTAAAAGTTTAAAGAAAAAATTTAAAGATAAGGCTTTTGCGCGTGGCGTGGCACGAGAAGATGTGCAGCGTGGTGCAGATGAACTTGCTGTTGAGTTATGGGAGCATGTTGCTTTTGTATTAGAAGCCATGCAAGAAAAAGCAGAATTGTTAGGTTTAGATGGTCGTTTGGCTAGTTAGGGCTGAGGAATTTCTTTAAAGGTTTCTGGCGGGGTTAAGCTTCGCCAGTTCCAAGTTCCATTTCGTTTTGGAGGCCAAATGACAGCACTTGCTCTACCCGCAATACTAAGTTCTTTAATAGCACCAAAATAACGCGAATCTTCGCTACCACCTTTAGAGCTTTGACGATTATCACCCATGACAAAATAATGCCCTTCGGGAACCACCAAGTCTAAAATAAAAGGGTCATTTTCAGGCGCATTTTCAGGAATAGCTTTTAAAGAAGCTAAGCTTGGACCATAGAAGAGTTGCACATTTGGGTCATTAAGCTTTTCTACATTTAAATATTGATTGTGAAAAGGTAATTCTGGGTAGGCTTCACCGCTTGGTGTTCTAAGCATATCTATAACCATGCCCGTTAACTCATGATTAGCTTGAGTGACAACAGGAAAATCAACAGGGTCAGGCCTTATTTCACCTGTGCTGGTAATAAAAGATTGATTTATAGAGTAGTCATTAACAATGACTTGACCTGATTCTATACGAATGCGGTCACCTGCAACTGCAACAACTCGTTTAATAAAAAAAGGTCGACGTTCACCAGATTGAGCAGTAGGTGAATTTTCTGGTTCTCTTACCACGACAACATCACCACGTTGATAAGCACCTAAAATACCAGCGCGACGTAACCACGTTTCATACTTAGGTATAAAAACCCGATCTCCTTGCAAAAGAGATAGCAAGATATTCTGGCTACCCGTACCGCCATTTAGATTCGGAGACATAGAACTACCTACCACCCCGACGGTATTAAAGACAAAAGTAACAATGAGAAAAGCAACAATGAGCGCTTCGGCGTAGCCTTTAAGTTCTAATAAAAAGCGTTTGGGTAAAACTTCGGAGGGAGTTTGAGAAGATGCTGAGCTAGTCACGCTAGCTACTTTAGATTGCGCCATGTAAAAGACCTTTCTTAGCAGTCATCATACTACACCACAATTCTAAGGTTGGCTGCGACAAAGCGCAAACAGTTTTTTTAACAGTCATGCTAAACCATTGTGGCTAAAGCAAAATTAGCTATGCTGCTAAGCATGCCAGCCTATGTCATGAACCGAGCAGACTTGCCTCTAAAACAAAGTCACTACGACATAATCATTTTAGGTGCAGGGCTCTTAGGCTTAGCTGCTGCCTTTTATATAAAGCGCTTCCAGTCTGACAAAACGTTGCTGATTATTGAACAAGAAGGCATACCGAGTGAAGCAGGTGCAAGCTATGTATCACCCGCCATTATTCCTAGTAGTCACAAAGATAAAGAAATTCAAAACAAATTAATTTGGACCCTTCAAACTTTTAAAACCATTGAACAAGAAACAAACGTTACAAGACCCAACAAAAACGCCTTACAGCAAGTTGGAATACTCGAGTTTTTCAAAGAACTTTCTGACACCAATCAGCCTTTAAGAAAACTTAAGTTAAGTAAGACACTGCAAGCCTTGTTACCCGAGATGATTAATACAGATAGCTTTAGCTATGCTAAGTGGCAAAGCAACGCAGCTTATGCTAATGCAGAAGCGATTGCTTCTTACTATGCTTATGGCGCTGTTAAGCTAGGTGCTGACCTTATGTTAAACACTCGAGTGAGTGCCTTAACAGGGCAAGGCTTGATACTCGAGCGGCTCGAGTTTGACAGGTTTATGCAGCGTGTGGTTGTGCGTGAAGATAAGGTTTCAGCGGCAACGGTGGTGCTTGCTTTGGGTGCTAAGACGGCAAGTTTTGCTGAGGATGTTTTGGGTGAGTTGTTGCCTTATAAGCATGTCTATAAGCAGTACCCCAGAATAGAAGCGGATGCTCGTTTGCCTTTAGCTAAGGGCGTCGTAACTATGCCTATCTTAAAAGGGTCTGGCTTTCATTTTAGACCTCAGGGTGAGGGCTTACTTGTAGTGCCACCCTCTTTAGCTGCTGACCCAAAAGGCTATGTAGCTGTTGAAGGAAAGATGATGGGGGTTCAGGTGGGCTTAAGAAGAGAACTCTTAGAACTACTTATAGAACATACTTATGATTTGCCGCTACTGGCTTGGGAGAGTCTTAATTTAGGTAAAAGCTTAGCTAAAGTGAGAGGTAGTTGGGAGGTCATAACGCCTTCAGGTTTACCCGAATGGCAAAAGTTAAGCGTAGAGCACTACAGTCTTGTTGGGGGTGACTTAGGTGTAGCGCTAGGCGTAGCAGAAGCCTATGATTTAGCTGCCAGCCTAGCTACTGTAAAAGAGCGACCTTGGTGAGAATAATAAGTAAAAATGGCTTTAATTAAATAGAACCTGACTAGATTTTTCAGGTATAGTTAAGTTTAGAAAATCGGCTTCTGCGCTTAGAGTGTCAGTAAATAAAGAGGATAAGGCTTCATTATTTAAGCCAAGCTTCCATAGGTCTAAGCAAATATTGGCAGTAGAGCCTCTATTTATAACAGTAATAACCGTTTTACTACCCAGCACTCGAGCAAAAGCATAAACATCTTTCTTGGCATATAAGGTCAAGAATGCACCTTCTTGTAAAACTTTGTTTTCTTTCCTAAAGGCAATAAGCGTTTCGTAGTGCTGTTTTAAGTCTTGATTCCAAGTTTCTTCCTGCCAAGGGAACGTACGGCGGCAATCAGGGTCATGCTCACCTTGCATGCCCACCTCATCACCATAATAAACACAAGGCACCCCAATATAAGTAAATAAGCAGCTTACTGCTAGCTTCATGAGCGCAAGATCATCTTTAACAAAAGTCAAAAATCTAGGCGTGTCATGCGAACCAAGTAAATTAAACTGAGCTAACTGAATCTCAAACGGTAACCGCACTCGAGCGCGCATGAGCATGTAGTCAAAATCTTTGGCATCTATGTTTAAAGGATGATTTCGAACATCCTTGCCAGCTAGAAAGGCCCAGAGGGGGCTGGTGAAACCGTAGTAATTCATGGCGGCATCTTCTTGGTCACCTTGTAGCCATTTGCTGGCTTCAAAGAAATGCTCACCTAAGAAAAAAGAGTCAGGGTTTTCTTCTTTTAAGGTTTGCCTAAAATGCCTGACATAGTCAGCATTATTAATAGCGCCAGAACCCTCACCTAGCATATGAATGACATCAAAACGCCAACCGTCAATGCGGTAGGGTTCACGCATCCAAGTACGTAAAATAGCATCATCATTTCGATAAACAATATCCCTTAGCTTTTCGCTTTTGTAATTAAGCACAGGTAAGGTTTTAACGCCGTACCAACCATGATAACTTTCAGGGTCAGCGTTTTGAAAAACATAAAAGCCTCGTTTTTCAGACTGCTCAGACTGATAAGCCCCCTCACCGCCATGCTCGTTATACCTGTCAAACCAAATATGCCGTTCACTGGTGTGATTCACAACGGCATCTAACAAAATACGCATGCTACGCGTTTTTAAATCAGCACACAGTTGAGCAAAAGTTTCTTTGGTACCAAAATGCCTATCAATCTCATAAAAATCAACCGTGTCATATTTATGTGAACTAGGGGACTCAAAAATAGGATTAAGATACAGCCCAGTCACCCCTAAGGCTTGCAAGTAATCAAGTTTTTGCCTTATGCCTTCAAGGTCACCGCCATAAAACTCACGGGGTCCTTGTGAACGATCAGGTAAGTCACCCCACTGCTTCACAACAACAGGTTTGCCCTCGTACAAGTACTCACCCTCTTGAACATTATTAGTCGGGTCACCATCAAAAAAACGCTCAGGGAAAATTTGATAAAAAACCTGCGAACGCACCCAAGAAACAGCCTCATAATGAGGATTGAGCCGAAAATGCAAATCACGTTCAGGGAAAAACTTTTTCATTTCCCCAGAAGCATCAAGCCAAAACTGCAGACCCTGATACAAAACTTTAAAGCAATACAGCGTTACATGCTCAGCTGTATTTAATCTCAAAATGCCCTGCCAGACATTCCAAGTATCATTAGTAACAAGCTCCATAGGACTAAAAAACCCTTCATTATCAGGTTCACTACGCAGCCAAGCCTGCTCGAGTGTGACGTTTTTGGGTACGCGTAAACGCAGCGAGTAACCTTCGTCGGTCATTTCAAGCATGTCTAGGGTTGGTGCATGAAAGGCAAATAGATTCATAAGACATAGCGTAGCAAAGGAAGGGGTCAGTAGCCAGTAGCTTTATGGAAGGAAGATGGAAGAATAAAAATTTAGAACATTGGAAGATTCTTTTCCACTTTCCACTCATTACGCATTGCTAGTTGATCCCTCATTTAAAAGCTAAACTAGGCTGATGAGTTTAGCTAATGTACCTGATTTTATTGAAACCGAACGCATGATTATTCGTTGCCCAAAGCTAGAAGACCTACAAGAGGTTTATGAGGCGATACAAGAATCAGTCGATGACCTTAAACCCTGGATGCCGTGGGCGAACCGAGATATGACACTAGAGAGTAGTGAAGAAAACTTGCGCGCAGCCATAGCTAAATTCATAACCAGAGAAGACCTTAGGTACCACTGCCTCTGTAAAGAAACAGGCAGACTACTGGTAAGCAGTGGTTTGCACCGCATTGATTGGAGTGTACCCAGATTCGAAATAGGCTACTGGTGCCGCTCGAATGCGCAAGGAAAAGGTTATGTTACTGAAACTGCAAGGGCACTCGCAACTATGGTGTTTGAGAAATTTAGTGCAGCTCGAGTGTCTATTCATTGTGATGATTTAAATGTCAAGAGTTACGCGGTTGCTGAAAGGCTTGGTTTTAAGCTTGAGGGGGTTCTTAGAAATGATAGTGTCTTGCCTTCGGGTGAGTTAAGGTCAACTAGAATTTATGCTTTAACGGCTTTGGCTGATCTGAAATAAGGTAAAGGTTAAGCAATGACTTATAAGCAATGAGCAATGAGTTTATACTTTGTAAGCTCATTGCTCATTGCTTTGCTACTAATTTACAACTTCTAGTACCACGGTTACGGTTCTCACTTCACCGTCATTCCAGACTTGCAAGCTTAATTCATCGCCAGCATTACTTTCTAAAACGTAGTTAATAATATCTTCGTTAGTTCTGACTTCTTGACCATTCACTTCAATAATGATGTCAGGGTCAGCAGGCCACTCTGCGCCTTGAGCATCTGTAACGGTAAGCTGAGGTGTTCTGAGACCAGCTTTAGCACCTGGACCATCTGGAGCTATGTCAGTTACAATTGCGCCCGCTTCAGGTAAGTCAAGACGGGTTTTTAAATCATCAGGATAAGCATCAACACTGGTAATGGTTATGCCAATGCGAGGGCGACCCAAAATAGCTACTTGGCCTTTACCTGAAACACCTCCTTGAACAAGTGCTTCCAGATTTTCATTAAGTAAGTTACTCGGTACTGCAAAGCCAATACCTATGTTACCAGCGTTACCCATGCTGCTTCTACCAGGAATGATGGCTGTGTTTATGCCAACAAGCTCACCTCTTGAATTAAGCAAAGGGCCACCAGAATTACCAGGGTTAATCGCTGCGTCGGTTTGCACCATAGGAACTTCTACACGACCAATAGAAGGCACTTCTCGACTAATAGCAGAAACAATGCCTGAGGTTACGGTTGAGCTAAGTCCAAAAGGATTACCAATCGCAATGACTTTTTGACCTACTTTAAGTTCATCTGAATTAGCCAAACGAATAGGGTTAAGATTCTCAGGTAGCAAAGATAAATCATTTACTTCTAAAAGAGCAAGATCAAAGTCTGGGTTAACACCAATAACGTTAACCTCTAAGTCTTCATCTAAATTAGGAAAAGAAACGGTAATGCGGGCATCTTCATCTAGATTACTACTCGAGCTTTGTAAAGCACCTTCTACAACATGGTAGTTGGTGATGATTTGACCTTGTTCAGAAATGAGAAAGCCACTGCCTGAACCTTGACGACGGAACTCTTCAGGGTCTTGATTTTGGTTTTGCTGCTGATTAAAGAAATCTTCAAAGCCTGGGGGTAGCTGAAAGTTAGGGGGGAACTGAAATTGGCTAAATGGATTGACAATTTCACCACGAACTTCAACATTAATGGCGACAACACTAGGCCCGAAGGTTTCAATGACATCAATGGTGTTGAGTTCATCTTGTAAGAAAGCCTGACCTTCATTAATAGGGCTGACATCTTGTGCTTGAACAACGGATGTTTGAGCATTCCATAAGCCAAGCCCGACAAGGCCTAGCGTTAGAACAGTAAACATAGTAAAGCTAAATCGTTTCATTAAAACTCCTTTTTCTGCCTCACTCATAAAATCGTGAAATGAAGCACATATTCTCACAAAGGATAGAGCAGAATCGTTAAAATACCATCAAAACTTGATTAAGAACCTGAGAATAAACTAAGATTCAGGTGAAAAACAAATGAAAAAACTAAGAAGCAGGTTTTTTGCCAAAGTGATCAAGCAGTAAAACAAGGGCAATACCAAAGAGCATGAGCACAATAGAGGCAAGAACTTGCATATTTAATGAATCATTAATCATAAAAGCAGGCCAAATATTAACAGGCACCTCTGTATCTTCAAAACCAGCCGCTTTAAAGGGCCAGATTTTACGCAAAGAGCCTAACATAAAGCCAGCCAAAACCGCCAAAGTAACATTCCTATAACGCTTAAAAAGCCAGCTTAAAAGCTGCGCCAAGCTCACCAAACCAATCATGCCCCCAAAAGCAAAAACAGCAATGGCAGGCAAATTACGTTCATTCACCATATTCAAAACATACTGGTAATTACCCAAAAGAACCAGCACAAACGAACCAGAAATACCAGGAATAATCATAGTAGCAAGCGCCAAAGCGCCACTAAACATAAGAAAAGGCCATGAATTTGGCAGCGCGGCAGGCGTAAGCCCCACCACTTTAAACGCAATCAAAAAGCCCATAAGCGCAGAGCAAACCGTAATAAAATCCCAAACATCAATATAACGAGCCACCGGCACAACCGAAGCCAAAATAAGCCCAAAGAAAAAACTTAAAACCAAAACAGGATAATTAACAAAACCCCACTCGAGCCCCTGCGCTAAACTAAGTACCGCTATGAGAGCACCAAGAACAAGAACCACTAAGAAATTGCCATTAACAGCCTTGTAAGCATCTGCAATTTTAAAGCTCAGTACAGCGCGCCAAAAAGAACCACGTGCAAGGGTTTTAATGCTGTTAATAAGCTTTTCGTAAATGCCAAAAACAAGTGCTAGGGTGCCGCCAGAAACACCCGGAATGGCATTAGCAGCACCAATGGCAATGCCCTGCAAAAAAGTTGTGATAAAATATTTTTTTGAATCAACTTCTAGTTTGGGTTCTGATATTGAGTTTAAAGGCGTAGCCATAATCACCAATCTAAATCAAATTGCATTAGAAAACGTAGTTAAAAAAACTCCTCCATGCTGCTCAAAAAGTCTAGGCTCTTAAGCTAAAAATGAGCCTAACAAAGCCTTACTAATAGCCATGACAGTAACATGAAAGCTTAAGAACCGTATGTAAATTTGCTTTCTTAAGAAGCACCAAAAGTCATATCTGAGTGGCCTAAGCTAGCGTTGGAAGTTGCAGATGAGCTAAGTTAAGATCTTTTTCTAAGATAGAACTGCTGTCAAGCTTAAATAACTCAGGCTTAGAGAAAATATTTTCACACTGCGCAGCATTTAAAGGTTTTGCAAACAAAAACCCTTGACCAAACTGACAGTCAGATTTCTTAAGATGCTCAAGCTGTGCTAACTCCTCTATACCTTCAGCTATAACTTCGATATTGAGATTCTGTGCCATACTTAAAAGAGCCGTAAGAATAGCCTCACTTTTAGCATTAGGTAAGCTCTTAATAAAAGAACGATCTATCTTAATAGCGTCAATAGGTAACTGCAAGATGTGCTGCAAGCTCGAGTATCCTGTTCCAAAGTCATCAAGGTATATATTTACGCCTATTGCTTTTAGTTCAGTGATCTTTTTGCGTACAGAATCAATATCTTTCATAATGAGTTGCTCACTCATTTCTATGTG